>JAFAYS010000871.1 GCA_019240175.1 Chloroflexota bacterium
GATCTCAGATCTTGAGAAGTGCGCCAGGCTGGTCTTCGCGCTGCTCGAAGTCTAGGCGCGCCGGCTCGGATTAAAGCGCAAAGGCACGGTTCATGCCGTGCCTTTCTTGTCTATGCCATGTGCGTCAGCGGCGAATTGCGCTCACGCGGTTGCGGACCATGCGCCAGGAGCGGATCACGACCAGCAGCAGGATCACGAAGACGAGGAAGGCCAGGATCGGAATAAAGATCGCCAGCAGGCTCATCACCAGCGAGAGCACGTCTTCGGCAAACGAGATCACAGGATTGCCCAGCCCGGCGGTCGTGGCAGTCGCGACCGGGCGGATCGCGGCGCGCGTGGCGTGAAAGCCGCCGGCCATCACAAAGCCCGCGCCCAGCGCCAACGCAGGATGCACGTTGCTGATCAGGTTTTGCTGGCTGGCGAAGAGGATCGCGCCGGCGATCGGATGCACGACCGTGCCGACGACATGCGTGGCGTGATCCACGGCGGGCACTTTGTCGGCCACAAAGTCGATCACCGCCAGCAGTGCGACGATAATCAGCGCGGGCGTGCTGGTCAGGATCGCGTACGGCTCCTGGAGCGCAAGATACTCAAAGCGGCCAAGCAGCCCGACGGCGAGGATCGGAATGTAGGCGTTCAGGCCGGCGGCGCTCGATAGACCAAACGCGCTGAACACATTGAACAGTGCATCCATAAATAGGGTCCTTACGAATGGCGAAACAGCAACCAATCGACTCTTCTGATCTGCCTTCTTCTACGGTAAGCGTAGGCGGTTGGTTCCGCTGGCTGATGCTCTTGGTATTGCTGGTAGCAGGCTGCACGCCACCGCCACAGATTGTGGTTTCGGTGCCGCCCGCGACTGCTACGCCGACATCCGCGCCCTCGCCGATCAGCACGCCGACCGAGACGCCAACCAGCACCGCGACCACGACGCCGGTCGCCACGCGCACGCCTGCCGCCACAGCCACGCCAACTGAAACGCTGCCTGCGACGCCGACCGCCACGCCGACGCTCGATCCGGCCAAGCTTACGCCGGTACCTACGCCTACGCTGGCGGCGATGGATCAGACGCAGCGCACCGAGCTGCTGGATCAGGTCTGGCAGACCGTTGCCGATCATTATTTGTACGCCGATTTTGGCGGCAATAATTGGGTCGAGGTCAAGCAGCGCTATCTGCCGCGCGTGCTGGACGCTGCATCGCCCGACGAATTTTATGCTACCCTATCGGAGATGGTGGACGAGCTGCAGGATCAGCACTCGCGCTTTGAAGATCCGCAGCGCGCCTTTACGCAGCAGGCGCTGGCAAACGGCACCGATGCCTATGTCGGCGTGGGCATGCTGACGCAGGAATACGACGACGGGCTGCTGGTGACGACGGTCTTTGCCAACAGTCCAGCGGCAGAGGCCGGCATCAAGCGTCGCGATCTGATCGTGGCGATCGATGGGCAGCCGGTGGCGGGCGACGGCGCAGTTCCCGATATCGGCGGGCCGGTGGATACGTCTGTGCAGCTTGAGGTGCGCTCGCCCGGCGATCCACCGCGCGCAGTCTCCCTGACGCGGCGTCCGGTGCTGGCGCAGTACGTGCCCGAGGTGTATCTGCTGCCCGACACGCGCATTGGCTATATGCTGGTGCAATCGTTCTGGGCGCAAGATATGGCGGATCGGGTCGGTGTGAAGCTACGACAGCTATTGGCGACCAACGAGGGTCATCTCGACGGGCTGATCATCGACGTGCGCAGCAATGGTGGCGGCTGGCGCAGCGTGCTGGAAGGATTGCTCTCGCATCTGACCGAGGGCGAGGTCGGCGCGTTCTACAGCCAGGAGAAGACCTATCCGCTGACGATCACGTCGAGCGATCTGTATCCGGCGCTCAAAGATCTGCCGCTGGTGGTGCTGGTCGATCGCGACACCGAAAGCTACGCCGAGGTTTTCGCGGCGGTGCTCCAGGCTAAGCGCGGCGCGCGGGTGATCGGCGTCAACACGGCGGGCAACACGGAAACGATCTACGCCTACGACTTCGACGACGGCTCGCGGCTGTGGGTGGCGCAGGAAGGCTTCCGCCTGCCCGACGGCTCGAATCTTGAAAATCGGGGCGTGCTTCCCGATCGCTCGATCGCGGTGGATTGGATGCGCTTCAGCGAGGCGCGCGATCCGCAGTTGGTCGAGGCGATCCAGCTGATCGAACAAAAGCTGGCAGTGCATCAATAAGCCGCTGCGGTACAGAGCGCGGCGGTCTCCTTGAAGGAGGAATACGTATGTCAACCATTGCAGAAGTTGTCGGACGCGAGGTGCTGGATAGTCGCGGCAATCCCACGGTCGAGGTCGATGTGCGGCTGGAAGACGGCTCGATCGGACGCGCGATCGTGCCATCGGGCGCTTCGACGGGCGCGCATGAGGCCGTGGAGCTGCGCGATGGCGATAAAAAACGTTACGGCGGCAAGGGCGTAGTCAAGGCCGTCGAGAACGTCAACAACAGCATCGCCGAGGAGCTGGTGGGGCTGAACTCGCTGGATCAGGTCGGCATCGACAAGATCTTGCTCGATCTGGACGGCTCGGCCAACAAGGGCAAGCTCGGCGCAAACGCGATCCTGGGCGTGTCGCTGGCGGTTGCCAAGGCGGCGGCGGCCTCGCTGGACATTCCGCTCTACCGCTATCTGGGCGGCGTGTTCGGCCATACGCTGCCCGTGCCCATGATGAACATTCTGAACGGCGGCAAGCACGCCGACAACAGCGCCGATTTCCAGGAGTTCATGGTGATGCCGGTCGGCGCGTCATCGTTCGCCGAGGGCCTGCGCTGGGGCGCGGAGATCTACGCCACGCTCAAGAAGGTGCTTCACGATCGCGGCCTTTCGACCACGGTTGGCGATGAGGGCGGTTTCGCGCCGTCGCTGCCGACCAACGAAGCGCCGCTCGAAGTGATCATGGAGGCGATCCAGAAGGCCGGCTATCAGGCAGGCTCGCAGATCATGCTGGCGATGGATCCGGCGGTCACCGAGCTGTACGAGAACGGCTCGTACAATCTGGCGCGCGAAGGCCGCAAGCTTTCGGGCGAGGAACTGGTCGAGTACTGGGTGCAGCTCGTCGACAAATATCCGATCATCTCGATCGAGGACGCGCTGGCCGAGGACGATTGGGACAACTGGAAGCTGCTGCGTGAGCGCATCGGCGATCGCGTGCAGCTGGTCGGCGACGATCTGTTTGTGACCAACGTCGAGCGGCTCAAGCGCGGTATCACCGAGCGCTCGGCCAACTCGATCTTGATCAAGCTCAATCAGATCGGCACGCTCACCGAGACGCTCGATGCGATCTCGACGGCGCAGCGCGCGGGCTTCACCGCGATCGTCTCGCATCGCTCGGGCGAGACCGAGGACGTCACGATTGCAGATCTGGTTGTGGCGACCAACGCCGGCCAGATCAAGACCGGCGCTCCCGCTCGCACCGACCGCGTAGCCAAGTACAACCAGCTGCTGCGGATCGAAGAAGAGCTGGGCGACGCGGCCAAGTACGCCGGGCTGGGTGCCTTCTACAACGTGCGCCGCAGCTAGCGCGCCGTTTTTTCGACCTTGGGAGCGAGGGGTACGGCGCGCCGTACTCCTCTTTTGTTTTTGGAGCAAGGAGCGATTCTATGTTGATCACCGTGGATCTGGCGCATCCTGAGAATGATGTCGAGGTGGTTGGGCTGGCCGAGGGCGAGACGGTGGAAGTGCGGCTGGGGCCGCGCGGCTACGCTGCGTATCGCATTTTTGGCGCGGCGGCACGGCTGCTCTTCTTGTCGATGCAGGATATGCGCAAGCCCGATATTGCGGCGGCGACCGAGATGATGGTCGATCGCGAGAGCACGTTTATTCGCCAGCGCCTGGACGAGCTGCGTCGGCTTGGTGGCGGCGGCTCTGGTGGATCAGGCGGAGAGCCGCCGCCACGCCGCGATCGGCCATCGGATCAGCGCCCACCGGATTCGAGCAACGGGCAGGGACGTCGTCGGAGATAATCTGGTCCTCACCCCGCCTTCGGGCTGCCCTTTCCCCAAACCTCGGTCGGCTTCGCCCTCGGTTGCGACAGGCGAGGGGGAAACCAGGCCCTCACCCCGCTGCTAAAGCAGCACCCCTTCCCCGAACCTCGCCAAGCTTTTGGCTCGGTTGCGGCAGGCGAGGGACTTAAATGAACAACCGCCGACTTCTCGCGAAGCGGCGGTTATTGCTTTTGTCCAGAACTAAGGTGTTATTTTTTGTTCCTTTGTTCTTTGTTCCTTTGTTCTTTGTTCTCCGTTACCGCTTCTTCGGCGGAACAACCTGCACGCCCTTCGGCGGCGTCACGCCTGGGCCGTACGCGTAGAAGTCTTCCCACGGGCGATACTTGCTGCTCAGGTTGTCGCGGTGGATGACCTTGCCGTTAGCTCCGGTCACGATGCGCGACATCTCGACGTCCTTGCCGGGGCGGCCATGCACCAGCTGGATTACCTGGCCGCGCTTGAGCGTCGGATCGTACTGCCAGGCGGGAATGCCCTGCGTCTTGACGTTCTTGGACTTCGGCCCGATCATCTGCGTCTGGCGGCCATCGTTGAAGCCGTAGAGCGCGAAGGTGGCCGTCGCGGCCTTGGGATCGGTCCAGGCGGTCATGTAGATCGGACCAGCCGTGTCGTTGCGCCACTTGAAGTCCACGTACGGCGCGAAGACCGTCGCGTCGAAGCCGTCGATGTTCTCGTAGAAGTTGATCACGAAGGAGTGCGGCTTGCGCTCGACGATATCCAGGCCCGCGTTGAAGACCGCGCGGTACATCGTCGTCGAGATCTGGCAGATGCCGCCGCCGGTGACTTTCTCAAGCTGGCCGTTGACGATCGCGTAGCCCTCGACATAGCCGTCGTCCGGACCCGCCGGGCCAAGCGCCGTGTTGAACGAGAAGGTCGCTCCCGGCGCGACGATGATGCCGTTCATGCGAGCGGCGGCGCGCGCGATGTTGTTGACGCGCTCGGTGATCGAGCCGTAGTAGCCGGTCGTCGCCGTGCTCAGCAGCGTCATCGCGGGAACCGGATTTCGCACCGAGGCGGGTTGTCCCGACTGATCCAGCGCCTGTGCGCCCAGCCGCGCGAGCTTGATCGAGTTCTGCGGATCTTCCGGGTGATACTCCATCTTGACGCGCTCGAAGTACTGCACCGTGTACGGCTGGCCGTCGTCGACGCTGATCTCGGTGAACTCTTCCGAGAGCGGATAGCCGAAGATCGGCACGCCACCGTGCCTGAGCCAGAACTCGCGGAAGCCAAAGCGGACGCTGTGGCCGGTCTGCGGGAAGTAGGTGGTGTTGGCGTCGTTCTCGGCCAGTGCGGGCGCGAACGCAGGCTCGAAGCGGCCCTCGATCTGCTTGCGGCCCAGCTGCGTCAGCGAGACGTAGAAGGCCGGCTCGAACTCGGGATGCAGCTCGAAGCGGGCGCGCTCGAAATACTGCACTTCGAGATTGCCCTCTTTGATCACTTCGGTCAAGGGCAGGCCAAAGACCGCAATACCGCCATTCTGCTCATAGAACGTTTTGATGCGCGTGCCAATGTTGTGACCGGTTTCCTTAAAATAGCGGAAAGGAATATTGGCTTGCGGGGCTGGCGCAGCGGCAGCGCGTGGAACAGCGTTGCCGAATGTTCCTGCGGCTAGCATCAGGGCCAGCGCAAGAAACATGATACGGTGGGTACGTTGGAACACAGGTGGCCTCTCTACACGACAGGGTTAAGAGTCTCCTCGAATTATAGAGGAGTTGAAAGGATCGTCAACCCTGGCGCTAGGCGCAACAACCTGATACCTGCCTGATATATGACTACCCCGGATTAGGAGTTGTCCCGGCGATCTTGGCGGCTGTGGCTAGCTGATAGGCGGCGCAGATCTCGCGCAACGGGCAGCCGTCACACGGTGGGCAGTGCGTGGCACATTTGATCGGCTGGCTGAAGTTGCGGCGTGGCGCGCTCGTCTCGTCACAGCGCGGGCGTCGGCTCAGGCAGTGATGAATGCCGTGCTCGACGATCAGCGCGTGAAAATCCCAGAAGAGCCGCATACGGCTGTTTTGAAGATGTGGATACGCAGACAGATCGAGATCGTCGGGCAGCGCCTGCTCGATCAGCTGTTGCAGCGCGCCATACTTGAGCGTCGCCACGTCCGGAATTGTCCCGATGCGGCCAATCACGCGGCGCAGATACGCATCGACCACAAAGCTAGCGTGATGACCGCCGTAGAGCAGGATCGCGTCTGCCGTCTCCGGCCCGATATGCGGCAGCGCCAGCAGCTCCTTGCGCAGCGGCTCGGTGGGTCGCTCGAAAAGCTTGGTAATATCGCCGTTGTAGCGCTGCACCACATACTGCGCGAAATGCTTAAGCGACGGTCCCTTGGCGTTGTAGTAGGCCACCGGCTTGATCGCCTCAACGATCGTCTCGACCGGAGCAGCGGCCAGCGCGCGCTCATTGACCAGGCCCAGCGCATCCAGATGCTGGATCGATTGCTCGACGCGCTCCCACTGTGTTTGCTGCACCAGGATTGAGCCCAGCACGATCTCCCAGCGCCAGTGATTGGTGAAGAGCGGCCACCAGTGCGGCTCGTGCCCGTAGTGCTTGTGCAGGCGATCGTAGATGTCAAGGAGTTGATTCGTGAGTGCTGTATTCATGGCTGTGTGTATTGTACCCGATCTGCGAACATGCTTTCTGCGCGCAAAAAGATTCGCCGGCACTGCTGCACCGGCGAATAAGTCGATCTGTGAGACGAGTTTTTGGCTACGAGGCCGCTGTGACATCCGCCAGGCGCTGGTTGCGGGTTTCAGTGCCCATCAGCAGCGCCGCGATGCCGCCCAGGATAAAGAAGCCGGCATACACGCCCAGCGCCAGCGGCAGCGAGTAGCCCAGCAGCGCGCCGCCCACCGAGGGCGCGAAGATGCTGGCCAGCCGTGCCATCGCGCTAACCCAGCCCATGCCGGTGGTTCGCGCGTCGGTTGGGTACAGCTCGGGCGAGAAGACGTAGAGCGCGCCCCACGCACCCAGCAGCGAGAACGACAGCAGGTTGCTGGTGATGATGATCCCGGTCGGGCTGGTGGCAAACGCGAACAAGAAGCTGGCGATCGCGCTGACGAAGAGATACAGCGCCAGCGTTGGTCGTCGCCCGATGCGGTCGATCAGATATGCGGCCAGCACATAGCCCGGTATCTGTGAGATCGCCAGCAGCAGCGTGTTCTGGTAGGCCGGCAGCAGCTCGTAGCCCTGCGCCTGGAAAAAGCGCGGCAACCAGGTGAAGATGCCGTAGTAGCCCAGCGACAGCGTGAACCAGGCGATCGACAGGAAGAACGTGCGCCGGGCTAGCGTGCCTTTCCAGATCGCCGCCAGCGGCACCTTGGTCGCGCCCTTGGGCGGCTCTAGCTCGCCGATCTCGACCGGCTTGCCATTCTCACGAGCGATCGTTTCCAGCACTTCGCGCGCTGCTTGCGCCTTGCCCTGGATCAACAGGTAGCGCGGCGACTCGGGAATGCCCCGGCGAATCCAGTAGCCGATCAGTCCCGGCAGCGCCGACGCGCCGAGCACCCAGCGCCAGGCCTCAGCCGGCGCAAAGTTCGCGAAGACCAACCACGAGATCGCCGCTACAGCAATGGTGCCGAGCGCCCAGAAGCTTTCCAGATAGACCAGAAACCGCCCGCGCTCTTTGGCCGGCACGAACTCCGCCAGCAGCGAGTAATCCACCGGCAGCGTCCCGCCCACCGCCAGGCCGGTCAGAAAGCGGAACACTACCAGCAGCTCGTACGAGGGTGCCAGCGCCGAGGCCAGGCCAAACACCGCGTCGAGCAGTACCGTCAGCAAGAAGACGTTGCGCCGCCCAAAACGATCCGCGATCGCGCCCCAGGCCAGCGCGCCGAGAAACATGCCGGTGAAGGTCGCCGAAAGAAAGAGCGTTTGCTGCGTCGCGCTGTTCTGCAAGCTAAACGCCGCGATCACGCCCGGCAGCACAAAGCCCGCGATCAGCACTTCCATCGCGTCTGCCGCCCAGGTCAGGCCGTTGACGAGCAGCAGCCGCCACTGGAAGCGTCCCACGCCAATCTGTTCGATCGCTTCATCGATGTTGGTGAGCGCCTGGCTGGACCGTGCCGGCGCTGTTTGTACCGTTGTCGCCATTGTCGTACCTTTATGTGAAACGGACACTAATTGATCGTCCAAAAAACAGGCGCTGGAGCGCCCGCTTCATGACTCTTCATGTGTCATTATAACACCAAGCCGATCTGCACTCGACCTGAGTTTGTTTGCCCGAGCACAAAGCGATCCGGCGTCAATCTTTGTGGTGGGCGATTGCGTATTAATCAGTGGAGAAGTTGTGTCAGTCGGTGAGTGTGCGGATGTTCCCGCCTGGCGCGAGAAGGAAGAGAAGATTTTCGTGCTTTCACAATTGGATACGCGGCCCGCTGCGTCTGTTTACACGGCGCGTCTCTGGATGCCGAAGCGTGTAGTGTTCACGCCCAACGCGCTGGCCGAGCCATGGGGCCAGCAGATCTACGGGCGAGTTGCCGCGCTGGGATTACCGATCGAAGAGCTGAAGAGCAATCGCCTGACCGGTTTGCGTGGCGACGACGAGCGCAGCACCTACAATCTTGCCAAGCGTACGCTGGCTGTAGTGACCGCGCCGCCGAGCGCTCTCAAGCTCCAGCCGATCCCGCCCTCCGCCGATTGGCAGTTTCATCTGGCCGAGGGCTGCCCCGCGCACTGCCAGTACTGCTACCTGGCCGGGAGTTTGCAAGGGCCGCCGGTGGTGCGTGTCTTCGCCAATCTGCCCGTAATCCTCGACAATCTGGCCGCCTATGAGCATTCGGATCGGCTGACGACCTTTGAGGCCAGCTGCTACACCGATCCGCTCAGCCTTGAGCATCTCACCGGCAGTCTGGCCGAGAGCATCCACTATTTCGGCACGCGACGCAACGGTGCGCTGCGCTGGGTGACCAAGTTCGATGCGATCGAGCCGCTGCTGGATCTGCCGCACAATGGACAGACGCGCTGCCGCTTCAGCATCAACGCCGATCCAATCTCCCAGCGGCTGGAAGGCGGCACAGCTTCGGTATCGGCGCGGCTGCAAGCGATTCGGCGGCTGGCACTGGCCGGCTATCCGGTTGGCCTGGTTATCGCGCCGATTATGCTGCTCGACGATTGGGAGTCGCACTACACGCAGCTCTTCGATGCCGTGAGCGCGGCCCTGGATTTTCCCTGCGATCTGACCTTTGAGCTGATCAGCCACCGCTTCACGCCCGGCTCGAAAGACGTGCTGCTGGGCTGGTATCCGAATACCAGTTTGGAGATGGACGAGGCCACACGCTCGATCAAGCGCAACAAGTTTGGCGGCATCAAGTACGTCTATCCTCAAACGACCATGAAGCAGTTGCGCGGGTTCTTCGAGCGCCAGATCGCCGAGCGCTTCCCGCAGGCCGGGCTGTTGTACTGGACATAAATGAAGTAATAACTTTTCTAAAGATGCCGGATAGAGCCGAGGCGAGTCGTGAATGACTCGCCTCGCTTTCATGATGAAACCAATTGTAAGAATGTGATCTATCTCGCTTTGACTGCCTAAATCGGCGGCCAGGGCATCGAGCGTCCGCCGGTGGGCTCGGGGTAGCGCGCCCGCTTGAGCACGCGCTCGATCCGCCGACGCAGCGCCTCGATCTCCACGCGCGTCAGTAGCTCGTTCATCACCTCGGTCAGATCGTCGCTTGGCGTTTCCAGGCGATCGGCCACGCGTTTGATGTCTTTCACCAGCGGCGCGGGAATCGCCTCGCCGGCATACTCCCAGATCACCGTGCGCAGCTTGGGATCGGTGTGGAACGTGATGCCGTGATCGATGCCCCACAGATGGCCGTCGCGGGCTTTGAGAATATGCCCGCCTTTGCGGTCGGCGTTGTTGACGATCAGATCGAAGGCCGCGATCCGTTTAAATGCCGCGTCGTCCGTGCCACGCAAGTTGAAGTAGTGTGCCTGCGGATCGGCGTCGATGAAAAGCTGCACCGAGCCCAGGCCGTACTCCGTCGCGTCGCGCAGCACCGTGGGCGGCACAATCGCCCAGCCGAGTGCCTCGCTCATGACGTACGCGGCGGCCTCGCGCTGACACAGCGTGCCGCGTGGAAAATCCCACAGTGGCCGCTCGCCACGGCGTGGCTTGTAGATCGCCAGACCTTGCAGATCGTCGTCGGTAACGCTGGTCAAAAACGTATAGTTGCTGGAGTCGGGCATCAAGCCTTCGATCTCCATGCTGCCGTTCGTCAGGAGCGCAATCACCCGTTCGATCGACGCCTCGGTTGCGCTTAGCTGCTGCTCGTCGAGCACCTGCTCATCAAGCTCTTGCTCGTCAAGCTGGTCGTTGGCTTGATCATCATCCATAGCTGCCTGCTTCGCTCGATGTGTCTCAAACGTCGTATGTAACAGTAGGATACCCGTTTTTCTTGATGCAGAAATGTCCGGTTGGGTCCATCGGCTCGGTACACTGCGGGCAGCGCTGGCGACCTTTGGTCACCACCTCGGCACCCTCACGCGCGAGCGCCCGCGCCTGCTCGCGCGACATCGTGAGCCGAACCACGTCCATCTGCTCGTCTTCCTGCCCGCCGCCCAGCTCCTGCGCGATGATCACCAGCAGATCGCGGTTCTCATCGTAGCCCAGGCCGAGCTGGCCGACGCGGAAGGCTTCTTCAAGCGGCTCTTCCAGCAGCATGTTGTGGAAGGTTAGCAAATCCTCAGATGTGCTGAGCAGCGGGTTGCGCTCCGTCAGATTTTCCAACAGCTGCTCGACGGCTTCGGCGAGCGCGCTCACCTGCTCCTTCTCTACCACCAGCGAGATAATCTCGCTGCCCCGGCGCGCCTGTAGATAAAAGGTGCGATGTCCGGGCTGTCCGACCGCTCCGGTTGTGATGCGGTCGACGGGATCAAAATCATAGCGAAATTCTGGCATATATCCTCGAATGAAGAATGTCGAATGCCGGGACCGCTCCCTCACAGACACTCGCTACTCGCCATTCATCTAGTGCATCTAGTGCTCTGATTGCTCTGGCTGTTCCGGCTCTTTTTCGACGGCAACTCCCCCGACTCCCTCTTTCGCGGTTTCTTCTTTCTCCGGCTCTAGTTTCAGCGGCCCGTCATCATTGACCCGCAGCACCTGCGGCCCGTACGGCGTCAGCCGCAGCACGCTCACCGATGTCGGATTGATGACGATGCGCTGGAATAAGTCTAAATGAACGCCCAGGTAATGAGCAAGCGCCGCTTTGATCACGTCGGCGTGCGAGAAGACCGCCACAATCTCGCGCGGATGGT
>JAFAYS010001060.1 GCA_019240175.1 Chloroflexota bacterium
AAGCTTGCGCCGCACGCTGTCTTCTTCCAGCAGCGCCTGCCGCTCGGCCAGCTCCATGCGCGTGTAGAGCCCCAGCAGATAAGCCAGCCGCCGCGGATCGTCCTCGTTGATCACGGCGGTTTGCAGCTCTTCCGGGAACTGCGGCACCAGCTGCGCCATCTGAGCGACCAGACCTTGCAGATTGCGCATCAGCGCTTCGATCTCGATGCCTTCTTCCACGGTGTCGGGGATGACGCGCACGCGGGCCTTGATGTAGGGCTCGGTCTGCGTAATCTCCTCGATCACGATGCGCTCGACGCCCTGCACTGCTACCCGCAGCGTACCGTCGGGCATTTTCAGCAGCCGGTGGACGTTGACCGCGCTGCCGACCTGGTAAAAATCGTCGGGCGTGATCGTGGCGGGCCGCTCCTCAGTGTTCTTGAGCGCGAACAGACCAATCATGCGCCCGGCCATCAGCGCGTCGTCGATCAGCTTGATGCTCTGCTCCTGGCCGATCGCGAGCGGAATGATCGTCATCGGAAAAACAATATTATTGAAGATCGGCAGAATCGCCAGCTCCTCGGGGATCTCCGGCTGATCGTTCTGTACGACTGGCGCTTCGTAGCTGTTTTCTGAGTTGTTTTCTGTCATAGCTCCTCCTTGAGTTCTCCGGATCAGATTGGAGGACGGTGGCTAGCTGCCGCTGGTAACCTCCACGCGGATGGCGGTCGGGCGGCGCTTGGGCAGCGTGATCGTCAGCAGGCCGTCGTCGTAGCTGGCCTCGACATCTTGCTCGGCGACGGGGCCGGGCACATAGACCGCGCACTGAAACGGCCCCTCGTTGATGCCCAGCTGGTGAAAGTGGACCGCGCCCTCATGATGCAGCTCGGGTCGATGTCCACGCACAAAGAGCGCGCCCTCGGTCAGCGTCACCTCGATCTCGACGCCGCGCATCCCGGCTAGCTCCAGCAGCACAACGTAGGCCTGCTCGGTCTCGTACACGTCGGCCTCGGGCTGCCACAGATCGCTGCGGTGGCGAATCGCGATCGGCTGCTGGCGGCCCCACTGGCGACGAAAAAGCTCTTCTAGCTCGCGCTGCATTGCGCCTGCGGCCATGCTGCGGCGCAACAGAATAACTCGGCTCATGCACATGCTTCCTTGCGTATAAATTAGCTTCTGCGCTTATATTGTGCCATTAAAAAAGCACACGCTTGCCCGCCCGGCAATGCGTGTGCCAACAAGCAGTGTCTGCGCTTAGCGCTGGCTCAGCTCACGCTCGAAGACCTGGATGAACTGCTCGGTGGGCCGCGCGCCGCTCATCAGCCTGCCGTTGATGATAAACGACGGCGTGCCGGTCAGGCCCAGCCCGATCGCCTCCTGGTTATCGCGCTCGACTTCGTCGGCGTGTGTGCCCTGCTCGACGCATTGCAGCAGCGCGTCGGCGTCCAGCTTAAGCGTTCCGGCGTAGCGATAGAAGGCCTGTTTCGCGTCCTCGGGCGTGGTGTCCCACTCCGACGGCTCGTTGAAGAGCGCCTCGTGCATTTGCCAGTAGCTGTTTTGATCGCCGGCGCACTCAGCGGCCTGCGCGGCCAGCGCTGCCTGCGGATGGTTGCTCACGATCGGGAAATCCTTGAATACATAATAGATCTGGCCCGTGTCGATATATTTGCTCTTGATCTCGGGTAACGTCGAACCGACGTACAGGCGGCAGAATGGTCAGCCATAGTCGGAGAACTCGACCACTGTGATCGGCGCGTTGGGATCGCCCAGCGCGGCGTAGCGCTCGCCGTCGATGTTGAGCTTGTCCATTGAGGCTGTGACCGGACCTTCGCTCTGCGCCGGCTCCGGCGTCGGCTCGGTGGTCGGCGCGACGCTGGCAGCCGTGGCGGTCGTCAATGTGTCCGGCGGCACAGCTGCGGATTGCGGCATGGTGCTGCTACAGGCGGTCAGCAGCCCCACCACGATTAGCCCGGCGATGCGGCGGTGGAGTCGGCTCATGCGCTCTCACCTGCGCTAGCTCCGCCGCGCCGCTCGTCAATCGCCGCCAGTGTAGTCGTCGTGTCGCAGTAGCTTTCGCCGAGCGGCAGCGGACGCTTCCACAGCGACGACTCGCTGTTGCTGAAGCCGAAGCGCGTGTACAGCCGCTGGGCGGCGGTGTTGGCGTTGCGCACATCCAGCGCGATATGGCTGGCGTTCTGGCCCTCCGCGCGCTGCAGCGCGTAGTCCAGGAGCTTGGTCCCGACGCCGCGCCGGCGCGCTATGGGTGCCAGATAAAAGTCTTCGATGTAGGCGTAGGGCGTGGCCTCCCAGGTCGAGAGCCGGTACGCGATCTGCATACAGCCGATCGGCTCGTCGTCTGCGGTGGCCAATAAAAAGTCGCTCGCGCCGCTCTGCAACAGCGCGCTCACAATATTCTCGATCTCGTCGACCTCGGCGGGCTCGACGCCTTCTTCGCGTGCCAGCGCCTGGATCAGCGGCGCGAGACGCGGCGCATCCTCAGGACGGCATAACTTGATCCAAAATTCGCTAAAGCTCATCGATTCCTCGTTTCCTTGCGGGAATTATACCCGAGGAACAAGGCTATCCGGCAGCACGACGCCATCAAGATCAGGATCAGCGCCGCTATGTCCAATCTGTCTACACGTGCCCCTGGACGGCCCACGCCCGCGCGGTCAGCGCGATCGTGCCGTCTGGGCCGGGCTGCAAACGCGACTCCAGCAGCGAGCGGATGCGCTCCTGTGTCTCCTCATCGACGGAGGCGAGATAGGTGGGTGCCGCACCTTGTTTGCCGAGG
This sequence comes from Chloroflexota bacterium, assembly GCA_019240175.1. Taxonomy (GTDB): domain Bacteria; phylum Chloroflexota; class Chloroflexia; order Chloroflexales; family Kallotenuaceae; genus LB3-1. Next base: position 2,774 of record JAFAYS010001060.1, read on the forward strand.
AATGGTGTCCAGTAATCTTCAAAATCGCGAAACACGGTCGGGATATCGATCGCGCGGACGCTGACGGCGCTGAGGCCGAGGTCTTCCCAGAGCGCGTCTAAAGGCTGCGGCTGACACAGGGGAAACCGCTCTGCCTGATCGCGCGCCGCCGCCTCAGGGCTGACCGCAATCGCAGCATCCCAGAAATGTCGCATCATGGCCATACCGCCGGCATAGTCCCAGACGTACGCCGCGACAGCTCCGCCAGGCCTGGTGACGCGGATCATCTCGCGCACCATCGCCGCCGGGTCGCTCACGAAATTCAGCACAAGTCCTGAGACTGCTACATCGTAGCTGTCCGTGTCGAGTGGTAAGCTTGTGGCGTCGCCGACCTGGAAGCGCACCCGTGGATCGATCAGCTGGCGCGCTGCCGCCTGGATGAAGCCCTCAGATCGATCGATGCCGACGACCGACGCAGGAGCACACTGGCTGAGAATGCCCTCGACCAGCGCGCCCGTTCCACAGCCCACATCGGCCCACGCGGCTCCGGCGGATATGGCGAGCCAGTCAAGGAACTCGCGGGCAATCGTGCGACTCCAGCGTCCGACGTAGCGTTCGTACGGCGCGCCTGCGCCCCAGACTTCCAAAGGCTGATCATGCATACCTTGTTCCTCCGCTGCGTTGTGTGAGGCGAATGCTCAGAACAATCTTACTCGATCGTCGCAGCGCACGCATAAACATTGGCAGCGGTCGGGCTAGCCTACTTTGCGCTGGACGCCAATCACCATATCGCGAGGGCCGGCGAGGAACTGCGCGGCGGCCAGTTTGCTTTCGGCAACCTCGGGTGCAAGATCATTACCGTCTTCATCAATCAGTTGTACAAAGATCGTTTGCGCTTGATTGGCTGCGGTATGCAGGGCGCGCTGATCGTGTAGGCTGCCTTCAACCTGAAGCGCTCGTAACATTCCCATACAGCGAACGGCAATCGCGAGACCGGCGAAGGATGCGATCGCGCCGAGCTGAGGATTCCAGAACATCAGCGCCAAAGGAGCAAGCACGCTCAGGACGATCAGGGTGAGAAAGAAGGTTTTGCCATATTGTCCAAACATGTGACCAGCGCCTTTCAGCAGTGAGATGACCACGGTGATATGCAAGCGCGCTGTGCCGACAAACAGTTTCCGCTTGGTCTAGCGATACACGACGGCAAGCACAAGTATCAGCACGAAGACCAGGACAACGACGCCCAGCT
>JAFAYS010000019.1 GCA_019240175.1 Chloroflexota bacterium
GCCGACATTTGGCGCTTCTGATATCATCATGCAACCGGATGGCAAGATTCTTGTCGACACAGGTGGTGGGTCGTGCAGGTTCTTTGTTGAGTTCCCCGATCAGCATCAGCCCAATCCAAACGACGTGGTCGATGGAGAAGTGAACAGCATAGTTCGCCTCAACGCAGATGGCTCGCTCGATCCTACCCTTACTACCACAATCATATCAGACGGCTGCGATATTGCGTTGCAGCCTGATGGCAAAATCATCAGTGGAGCTTACTTTTACCAACACCAGACATCAGTCCTCCGGCTCAACGCCGATGGCTCACGCGACTCCTCTTTCAACAGTGAGGTCAATGGCCGGGTCATTGCATTGGCCGTCCAACCGGATGGTAAAGTGCTGGTTGGTGGGCGCTTTAATTTGGTCGGCGGGATCAGCCTGAATAGCATTGCCCGGCTTAACGCCGATGGCTCGCGCGATCTTTCCTTTAATCCGAGTGGTGGCGTCAATCGAAATCAGGTCATCACCGACATCGTGCTACAACCGGATGGCAAAATATTGATTGTTGGGAACTTTACCTCGGTCGCCGGGGTCAGCCGCAACGGAATTGCGCGGCTCAATCCTGACGGCTCGCTCGATCGGAGCTTTGAGCCGATTTATGGTGCCAACTGGCGGGTCGATGGTGTTTTGCTACAGCCCGACGGCAAAGTGGTGATTGTTGGGGACTTTACCGAAGTCGAGGGGGTCCGCCGGAACAGGATTGCGCGGCTCAACAGCGATGGCTCGCTCGATCGGAGCTTTGATCCGGGTAGTGGCGCTAGTTTTCACATCTATGATGTAGCCCTGCAACCCGGAGGTAAGCTCATGGTTAGTGGAGGCTTTACTAGTTTCGATGGCGTTAGCCGAACCTACATTGCTCGGCTGAATGCCGATGGTTCGCTTGATCCATCTTTCAACGTGCCGAGCGGCGTGCTACGGTCCGGTAGTAGGATCGAGTCGATGGCCATTCAACCTGACGGCAACATCCTGATTGATGATTATAATACGATCTTTCGCCTGCACAATCGGCTGCCGGCGCGTCTGCTCATGAGCCCTGCTATCCTTCCGGTCGCGCCGGATCAAACATTTCAGCTGGATGTGCAGGTCGATATGGCCAGCATCGCCGCCGATCAGGTGCAGGTGACGCTCAGCTTTGATCCGGTAATGCTGGAGGTCGTTGACGCGGCGGGCAATCCGGCGACCAGCATCATGCCGAATATGGCGGTGGTCGGCGCGGTCACGACGAATCAGGTTGACGCCGCCACCGGCAGGATTACCTTTTCCGCCATGCAGTCTACCTATCCGCATGTGACCGGCAGCGCGACGGTCGCCAGCGTGTACTTCCGTCCGAAGGTCGCCGTGGGCCAGACCCAGGTGCAGTTTGTGCGCGACGCCGGCACCAACAGCGATCTATGGCGTGGCACTACGCCGCTCACCACGACGCTGGAAGCGGCGACCGTGCGGATTGTCGAGCACCGCACCTATCTCCCGCCGATCTTCCAGTAGCGCGACTGTGCAGGGGCAGGACCTGCCATGAGCTTTTCAGCAGACACGCAGCGTGAGCAAAAATCATTTTGCTCACGCTGTTTTTTTGTCTAGCTATGAGCTGCCGAGAGCTTACGCGCTGCCTGTCTCACTGTGCGGGCTGGCGACCGGCTTCGACTCTGGCGAGCCCTGCTGGCGCAAAAAGATCGAGAGCACAACCATCGCGAACAGGGCCAGAAATTCGCTCTGCCAGTTCTGAAGCGACTCGAACCAGAATTGATTGGTGGCCATATATCTGAGCGCCGAGACGGCCTGACCGCCATGCGCTAGCTGCTCGCTGCTGTATTCCTCAGCGCCGCCGACCGCGTGCATGACGAACGAGAAGAGAAAAAGCAGCAGAAACGTGATCAGCAGCGAGTTTTTGTATAGGCTGAGCCATATGCCGCCGCGCCGGACCGGCCAGGGCGCGTTGGGATCGCTTTGTGACGCGCGTGGATCGTTATCGACTGACTCGTCCTTGTCGGGATCTTTCGACTCGGCTGATCCGCGCTGAATCAAAAATGCCGTGAACAGCACGTACACGGCATCCTGAAGAAACTCGCTTTCCCAGTTCTCGAACACGGCCTCGATAAAATGTCCCTCAGTCAGATACTCGCCAAAGCTGGCGTGGGGCTGATTGTGGTCTTGCTGCTCTTGATTGTAGCTTTTCCAGCCTGTTACTGCCTGGCCACCAAGCGCAATCAGGAATAAGCCAAGTAGTGCTAATGACAAGCTGTTGTCACGAATGAAGCGGGGCATTGAGCGTCCTCCTTGTCATGCTCGAACAAGCAGGATGCGTTCTGCAAACGCTATGCCACACAGAACTTAAGCCCTATTTGCTATCATTTCGATCCAAAACAGCTGGTATGCGGCTCCCTACAGTGGCTGCTTGCCGAAGCGCTTGGTGAAGAAGTTGCGCGCGGGATTGACCACGCCCGCCATGATCAGGCTGCCGATCATGCCCGAGATCAGCTCGCTGACGCTATCGCCCAGCCAGCTGGCCGCCATGCTGACGTAGCCCGGCCCGACAACCTCGTCGACGGTGTAGGTCTGCGTCCACACGTTGGCCTGGCGCTCTATAACCTGTCCCTCGGCGTCGCGGTACTCCACATCGACGATCGGCTGCAGCACCAGCGGCGCGGCGGTGCTCGGCGTGATCTGCCAGACCCAGACATTGCTGCGCTCGCTCAGCCGCTGGAACTGCCGATCGGTTTCCTGGCTGGCGAGCTGCCCGTTCACATCCAGCGACACCGCGACCCAGGTTTGGAGGTCGGGCCGCTCCGGGATCTGGAAGGCCTCGGTCTCGGCGACGGCTGAAGGCAGCGGATTGGGTCGGTTGCCGGCGGTAAACACGCTGAAGCGTACCGTGGCCGGTCGGCCAACCTGCATCTGCGCCGGAAACGCGCACTCCGCCTGGCGCACAATCGGCTCGGCGGGCTCGGGGCTGTCGCCGGCGTCACCGCTGGGCGGCGTATTGTCGGGAGGAGCGCTGCCGGTCGACTCGCCTCCGCAGGCGGTGAGCAGCCAGAGGCCCGTCAGCATGAGCAGCAAAATCATCGATCGACGCATACGGTACCTTTATCTCACGGGTTGGCGGCAGGCGGCGGTAAGCGTAGCGAGGCCGGCTCCGAGCGGAGCGTCGAGAAATCGGGATAGTTGTGGTACAAGCCCCAGGCCGCGTAGATCAGCAGCAGCAGGGCCAGCACAAACAGCAGCGGTCGCGGCGATCGTCGGGGCGTCCAGCGCATAGGCATCTCGCATAGGTGAGCGCAGCGGACAAGAACAGCCGCTCATATCCGGCTTGCCAGCATCAGTGGAGCTAGCTTAGCCGATCGGTGGATGAGCGTCAAGTACTGCGATCTTTGACGAAGCCATAGCCGCTACGTTAGAATAGAGCTAACTTCAGAGTGTCCTCAATCTTTCATAGATGCCCTCAAAGCAAGGAGGCTGGTGTGGCACAAGCAAGTGCAGACGAAGTAATGACCCAGCGGCCAGGTCCGCATTCCCAAGAGATGGTTCGGCGCGATAGCAATGTTCTGGCACCAGTGTCGGGGCGGGTCTATCCATTTGTGATGGAGCGCGGCCTGGGCTGCGAAGTGTGGGACGTCGACGGCAGCCGCTACCTCGATTTCAACGCCGGTATCGCCGTGGTCTCGACGGGCCACTCGCATCCCCGGATTGTTAAAGCGATCCAGGATCAGGCGACGCGCTTCATTCACATGGCCGGAACCGACTTTTACAACGAGGCGCAGGTCAAGCTGGGCGAGAAGCTGACCTCGGTGATGCCCAAGGGGCAAGACTGGCGCGTCTTCTTCGCCAACTCCGGCACCGAATCGGTCGAGGCCGCGATCAAGCTGGCGCGCTATGCTACTGGTCGTCAGGGGATCATCGCCTTCTTCGGCGCGTTCCACGGTCGCTCCTACGGCTCACTCTCGCTGACCGCCTCCAAGCCCCGCCAGCGCGCCGGCTACTTCCCGCTGCTGCCCGGCGTCGAGCATGCCTACTATCCTAATCCCTTCCGCGCGCCGATGGGCGGCAGCCCCGAGCGTGTCGTCGATGCGTGTCTTGATTATATCGAGCATACGCTCTTCGAGACCGTGCTGCCTCCAGGCGATGTCGCCGCGATCATCATCGAGCCGATCCAGGGCGAGGGCGGCTATATCGTGCCGCCGGCGGATTGGTTCCCGCGTCTGCGCGCGCTCTGCGACAAGCACGGCATTCTGCTGATCGCCGACGAGGTGCAGTCAGGTGTGGGTCGTACCGGCAAGATGTGGGCGATCGAGCATTTCGATGTACTGCCGGATATTATCACCAGCGCCAAGGGCCTCGGCTCGGGCATGCCGATCGGCGCGTGCATTGCGCGCAAAGAGCTGACCGATAACTGGCTGCCCGGCGCGCACGGCAACACCTATGGTGGTAACGCGCTGGCCTGTACCGCCGCCTACGAGACGCTCTGTCTGGTCGAGGAAGAGCTGATGGCCAATGCCCGTGAGGTCGGCGGCTACATGATGCAGTGCCTGGATCAGATCGCCACGCGCTCGAACAACATCGCGCAGATTCGCGGCAAGGGCCTGATGATCGGCTGCGAGTTCGTCAAAGACAAGGCCACCAACGAGCCGGATCACGACGGTGCCGAGCAGGTGATGGTCGACGCGTTCCGGCGCGGACTGCTGCTGCTGACCTGCGGCAAGTCCACGATCCGCTTCTGCCCGCCGCTGGTGCTGACCAAGGAGCAGGTCGACGAAGGGCTATCGATCTTCGAGGAGACGGTGCAGGCGGTCTACAATCGCTAGACGCTCCGAGCCGCCACCAAACTGCGGAAAATCAGGCGAGGACTTCCCACGGGAGTCCTCGCCTGATTATTTCGCCTGAGCACAGCGCGCTTCCCACTCGGGCCGCAGGATGCCGTACAAAATCATGTCGTGCCGCTGCCCGTCGCGGTGCAAGCACTCGCGATACACGCCCTCGCGCGTAAAGCCGATCTTCTCGTACAGCGCGATCGCTCGGTGGTTGTAGCCGAATACCGTCAGTTGCACGCGATACAGATTCAACTCGTAGAACGCAAAGCGCAGCGCCAGCTGCATCGCCTCGCGCCCGTAGCCCTTGTCGCGGTGCTCTGCATTGCCGATCACGATCGCCAGCCAGCCCGTCTGATGTGTCCACAAAATGCCGTCCAGCTCAATGCAGCCAATCAGCGTATCGTCGGCGCACAGCCGCAGCCCAAACAAAAACGAGTCGGTGGCTTTTTGGTGGTTGCTGATCCACTCGGCCAGCCCGTTCTCGCTCCTGGGCCGCGCCGGCAGGGCGTCGAGCAGCCGCAGCAGGTTGTCGTCTTGATACCAACGCAGCATAACGGGGATGTCGTGTGGCGTGCAGGCGGTAAGCTTAACGTTGGTTCCTTGCAGTAAGTGTTCGGATAACACGGGCAGTGGCCCTTCCTTTCAGCCTAAGCATTGTACAGCGATTTCTTTGCAGCAGAATGTACTGGTAAGAAGTTTCTTATAGTGAGAGGCACAACAAATCAGGGTCTGAGCAACCCTATCTAGATAAATGCAGCCGGCGGCCTGATGTCTTGCAGCATGTGTCCCTGGCAATACTCATTTTTGCACGATCGAAAGGTTAGGGTACAATCGCGGCCAGAAGTACCTACAAGGAGGCTGTGATGAGTACGTCTGGACAGGGACGCAATAAAGTCGGCGTCGTCGGCACAGGCATGGTCGGCGCGTCGTTCGCCTATGCGCTGATGCAGCGTAGTCTGGCCAACGAGATGGTCTTGATCGACGCCAATCGTGGCCGCGCCGAGGCCGAGGCCATGGATCTCAACCATGGGCTGCCGTTTGTCCGTCCGATGCGCATCAGCGTCGGCGACTACGCAGATCTGGCTGGCGCTGCGATCACGGTTGTAACGGCGGGCGCGGCGCAAAAGCCGGGCGAGACGCGACTACAGCTGCTTGAGCGCAACGCCGGTATCTTCCGCCAGATCATCCCCGAGATTGTCAAGTATAACCCTGACGGTATTATCTTGATCGCGTCAAATCCCGTCGATCTGATGACGCATCTGAGCGTGCAGATCAGCGGATTGCCGGCCACGCGCGTCTTCGGCTCCGGCACGATCCTCGACACCGCGCGCTTTCGCTATCTGCTCGGCGATCGCTACACCGTCGATCCGCGCAGCGTGCATGCCTACATCGTCGGCGAGCACGGCGATAGTGAGCTGGCGCTGTGGAGTCTGGCGAATATCGCGGGCGTGCGGCTGCGCGATTTCAAATCAACCAGCGGCAAAGGCTATGACGAGGCCGAGCTTGAGGAGATCTTCAAGCAGACACGCGACGCAGCCTACGCCATCATCGAGCGCAAAGGCGCGACCTACTACGCGATCGGCCTGGGCCTGCTGACGATCGTCGAGGCGATTCTGCGCGATCAGCATACGGTGCTGACGGTTTCCAGCCAGATGACAGGCCAGTACGGCGTTAGCGATATTTGCACCAGCCTGCCGACGATCGTGGGCGCGCGCGGCATCGAAGAAGTGCTCAATCTGTCGATCAGCCCCGAGGAAGAAGCAGCTTTCCGGCGCTCGGCGGCGACGCTGAGCGAGCGCTACAAGCAGATCGCGCAGTAGCCAGCGCTTCGGGTGCAGGCGATCCAGGTATTGGATCGCCTGCACGCTGCATAATGCCACGACTACTCCACCACTTGCAGCACGATCTTGCCGCGTGTATGGCCGCTCTGGCTCAGCTCGTGGGCCTGGCGCGCCTCGCTCAGCGGCAGTACGGTCTCCACGATCGGCTTGACTTTGCCTGCGTCGATCAGCCCGGCGATCTCGGTGAGCCAGGCCGCGTTTGGCTCGATAAAGACGTAGGCCTGCCGCACGCCATGCTGGTCGGCGGTCTCCTGCGAGGGCGGCGAGATAATCGAGACGAGGATGCCGCCCGGCTTCAAGACTTGCCAGGAGCGCTCCTGGGTATCGTCGCCGATCGTATCGAAGACCACGTCGATATCGCGCACGACGGCCTCGAATTTGGTGCTGGTGTAGTCGATCACCTCGTCCACGCCCAGCTGCTGTAAAAACTCGCGATTACGCGCCGAGGCCGTCCCGACCACGTGCGCGCCCTTCCACTTGGCGAGCTGCACTGCAAGCGTCCCGACGCCACCGGCGGCGGCGTGGATCAGCACGCGCTGGCCTGCTTCGAGCTTGCCCGCCTCAAACAGCGCGTGCCAGGACGTGATCCCGGCCAGCGGCACGGCGGCGGCGTGAGCGTGATCGACCGACGTGGGCTTGTGGGCCGCCTCGGACGCGCGCAGCACCATGTACTCTGCGTACGAGCCGTCGCGCGTGATATCGGGCCGTGAGTAGATCTCGTCGCCGACGTTGAAATCGGTCACTGCCGAGCCCACCGCTTCGACCACGCCCGACACGTCCCAGCCGGGAATCATAGGCAGCTGGTAGGGAATGAAATCTTTTAAGTAGCCCTGGCGCACCTTCCAGTCGACCGGGTTGATGCTGGCCGCGTGTACCCGCACCAGCAGCTCGTCGGCTGCCGGCTCAGGTTTCGGCGCGTCCTCATACACCAGTTGTTCCGGGCCGCCATAGGCATGAATCCGTACCGCTTTTATGGTTGTCATGTTGTTTCTCCTTTGCAAGTGCTTTGTTTAGCATGATACCAGCGCTAAGATTCAATGACGGGCAGCGCTACGAATAATTAAGCACAGATCGCACAAACTCAAGTTTGGATTATGTGCAAAATATTGGCATAACTTGTGCATAACTGCGTAATTTCAGTACAATAGTGGTAAGAGGTCCAAAACGAGGAGGTGTTGGATGCGACGGTTTTTCTGGATCGGATTGAGCGCGCTGCTGGCGATTACGATCGCTAGCGGTGGCCTGTACGCACGAGCCGAGACGTTTCCTGAGGTGATCGATCTGCCCAACGGCTGGCTGCCTGAGGGCATTGTTACCGGTCGCGGGCCGGTGATCTACTCCGGCTCGCGGGCCAACGGCGCGATCTATGCGGCCAATCTGCGCACCGGCGAGGGCAGCATTCTGGTTCCCGGCACGCCGGGCCGTATCGCGGTGGGCCTGAGCTACGATC
>JAFAYS010000150.1 GCA_019240175.1 Chloroflexota bacterium
GTCGCCATAGACGACCGGATGGCCGCCCGTGGGCAGGATCTGCACATGCTCAATGCCTGCCACGCGCAGGCGGTCGGCGACCCAGCTCGCGGCGCGCTCGACATCGGCGGCGTGCTCCGGCAGCGACGAGATGCTGGGAATCCTGAGAAATTCAAGCAGCTCGTCCTGATAGCGCGCTTGCTGGTCTTGGAGGTAGGCTTCTGCCTGCGACATGGTTGCTCCTTGTATGTTGAAAGTATCAGCGATCGAAGCGCGCGCGGTCATGCGGCGTGGTCCAATCCACGATCGGGCCGAGCGGCACAATCCGCGTCGGGTTGATCGTGTCGTGAGTCATATAGTAGTGGCGCTTGATATGATCGACGTTGACGGTCTCGCCAAAGCCGGGCCGCTGGTACAGGTCGCGGGCATAGCCCCACAGGTTGGGATAATCGACCAGCCGGCGCAGGTTGCATTTGAAATGCCCGACATACACACTGTCGAAGCGCGCCAGCGTGGTGAACAGCCGAATATCGGCCTCGGTCAGCTGGTTGCCGACCAGAAAGCGCTGCTGCGCCAGCCGCTCCTCGATCCAATCCAGGCGTTTGAAGAGCGCCGTTACCGCTCCCTCGTAGGCCTCCTGCGAGGAGGCAAAGCCGGCCTTGTACACACCGTTGTTCACGTCTTCATAGACCACGGCATTGATCTCGTCGATCTCGGCCCGCAGCGCCTCAGGATACAGGTCCGGTGCGTCCGGCTTGTGAAAGGCCTGGAACTGCGTTTCGAAGTCGATCGTGATGTCGGGATAGTTGTTGGTGACCAGCCGCCCGGTCACGCGATCCCACAAACACGGCACGGTGTAGCGGCCCGTGTAGTCGGGATCGGTGCGTTTGTAGGCCTCGGATAAAAACTGGAAGCCGTTGACCGGATCTTGGCTGTAGCCCGGCCCGTCACGAAAGGCCCAGCCGCGCTCGTCACGGATCGGGTCGACGACCGACAGCGAGATCACTGACTCCAGCCCCAGCAGCTTGCGCACGATCACTGCGCGATGCGCCCACGGACACGCCAGCGAGACATACAGATGGTAGCGTCCGGCCTCGGCGGGAAAGCCTGACGCGCCATCGGCGGTGATGCGATCGCGAATTGTGTAGGCTTGGCGAACAAATGATCCTGCGGCGTTGGTTTCAGCCGGAAATTGCGCAGCTACCGACATATCAGCATCCTTTCTCCTGCACCATCTTGATTATAGCAGGAAGCGGCCTCTGTAATGAAGACCGCAAGGGCTGGCCGATTAAAAGCTGCGAGGCTCACCTGGCGCTCAGGCAAGCCACCCATCGATCGCAGCTGGTTTTGTCAGCGCTGGCTACTGCGCGCGGGGCCGTGACAGCTTGGTCAGCATCCAGGTGATCACCACCGCCGCCACAACATGCATGATCACCAGGATCGCCGTTTGTGGGTTCGAGGAGCCGGGAACCGAGGGAATGTAGGTGAAGTCCGGGATCAGCGTGACGATAAAGACGATCACCGAGATGATCGTGAAGATGCGCTCGGGCTGGCGCGTGAAGCGCAGCAGGATCGCGTAGAGCAGCACCGCGACGATCGCCGGGACCAGCGTGAAGATGATCGTTCCGCCATTGGTTGAGAGCACGACGAAATCTGGATTGTAGCCGACGATTGCGCTGCCGATGTAGTAGACCACCAGATTGGCCAGCACAGCGGCGACGATGGTGGCGATGCCGACGAGCGCGTAGCGGCTCCAGTTGACGTTGCGAGAATTGCCGACGGTAGAGGTGGTCGCTGCCATGGTTGTAATCCCCTGTGTTCTGCACCAGCTAGACGCTCGTGCGATTAATGACTCCGGTTGAAGGATTGTAACTTGTATCTATGTTTCGTGGTTTGTGTCGTCACTATAGCTCTGTAGTGTGACAGGAAGTGTCACAAGAGCCACGTGTTTCGCGTAGTTTTGGGGCTCTGATCACCTGGCTCTCATTATCGCGGTGTTTCTTCGTGGGCGCATTAATTGCCCAGGAAACGTTTCCCTCGTCGACGCGACCACTCGGCCTGAAAAGCTGCATATGCAGCAGCCTCGCAGGAATTTTCTGGTTCTTTGGGTAAACTATGTTTGTACAAATCTTCCACACTATCGGCAAATTGGAATACGGTATGCTCCCATTCTTCAGGTGTTACGTATTCTTCTGTTCCACCTTCTGTACGGAGAAGCACGCTAGTGGCTAGATGTTGAACTTCCCAATTAAGGCCTGTAGGACACGTGTCGATCTCAACATCCTCTTCTCCGACCACGACATACATTGCGTGTCCACAGCAAGGGATTAATTTGTTTCCGACTGGCGAACTGGCTGTATGGTCGCGTGTTAAAGTTCGGAGAAGAAAAAGCGCTGCCGCACTTACGCACCAATCTGCTTCATCGTCACGTTCAAAATGCTCCCCGCCGATCTCTACCTCGACAGCACCGTGCGCGCATAGATCGTGCTGTTCGAGCATATGTTGCAGCCAGCCAAGATTATAAACGCGTACTTTCATTGCTGCTCCTTGGATACGATTTTTTGCACGTGTATCATAAGGAATTCTGGCAGATATGTGGGTAAGCAAACTACCGAACGGTCTGGCTGAGCTACCCATGATTTTGCTAAACGATCGATAGCACTGCGACATGCATAAACGGGCGCGGCGATCATCTCGCCGCGCCCGTTGTGGATCGTTAAGTTTATATTAGTTGAGTCGGCGGGTTTCGCCGGTGTAGCTTTGATCCTCACCGCTGGCCGGTGGCGTCTGCTGAGTCGGCGCGCCGCTGCTATCCTGCTGTAGATTGGTTGACTGGAGACGCTGCAGCAGCTGGCTCAGGCGCAAATTCAGCGCGTGGATTGCGTCGGCGACCTCCTCGCGAATCTCCTGCTGGGCCTGGCCGCTCTTGAACGAGCCGGCGACGTCGGCAGCTTTGGCCTGAAGCCTCTGCACCTCGTCATGCTCGCGCACTTTCTCCCAGGCCTCCTCAACATTCTGTGCCGCGTCACGCAGGCCGTCCTTCAGCTCGTGGCCCAGCGAGCGTACCTGGTCGCTGCCCGCGACGGCGCGTACGGTTGCGGTGAGCTGGCGGCCCAGCTCCTTTAGCTCTTCAACAATGTTGTTTTGTTCCGGCTTGTTGTAGCTCATCGAATAGGCTCCTTGTTTCAATATCAACAGCGATGATCGTTTGATTCCCGCTGTGTCGTTAACGTGTCCATTCACTTGTACGTTCAAACTGTTGATTGTGTTGCTCAGCCTGGACAATCAATCTCAGCCGAGCGCATCTCCTGATCGATCTGCCAGTACAGCCAGGCGGTGGCATGCAGACGGCGCTGGTCCATCGCTGATCCGCTGGCGGATCAGATCGGCGCATGCGCTGGGGCTGAGCAGCGAGGTGTCGACCTCTAGATCATAGATGCCTGGACGATGAACCTCCTGCTGCCACAGACGCACAGGATCGGGCATGGGGCCGGCAGGGGTGGTGTCGGTATTCCAGCCCGTGGCGCGG
>JAFAYS010000246.1 GCA_019240175.1 Chloroflexota bacterium
GATCTATGCGTTGAGCTTCGGCTAGTGCTGGCAGGTCGGGCAGTAGTGCGTGTTGCGCCCGCCGAGTTTGAGGTGCTGGATCGGTGTTTGGCAGCGCGGGCACGGCTGGCGGGTGCGCTCGAAGATGTTGCGCCGGTGCTTGGCGCGGCCCTGGACACCAAACAGATCGCGCTGAGTGCCACGCAGCTCAATGCCCTCCTCAAGCACAGCGCAGATCGCGTCGTGGAGCCGGGCCAGCTCGTCGTCGGTGAGCGAGGCCGCCGTGCGCTGCGGATCAATGCCGGCCATCCACAAGCTCTCGTCGGCGTCGCGATTGCCGAGACCGGCCAGCACGCGCTGGTTGAGCAGCACGGTTTTGATCGCGCTGCGCCGTTTGGCAAGTTGACGCGCCAGCACCGCGACGCTAAAGTCGGGGTCGAGCGCCTCGGGGCCGAGCGCGTTAAGATCCAGCCGCTCAGCGAGATCTGCAGGCTCGCCCACGGCGGCCCGCGCGTAGCCCAGCGTATCGAGCAGCCGCAGCTCTTCGTCGCGATCCAAGTGCCAGACGATCAATGTTTCGTCGGGGCGCGGCGCGGTGCGCGGCGTGAGCGTGAGCGTGCCCCAGAGCATAAAATGGATCGCCAGCAGCAGATCGCCGGAGAGGGGCAGCAAAATATACTTGGCCCGCCGATCCGCCGCGAGAACCTGCCGTTTTGTTAAAATTTCGGCAAATTCGGCGGGCGCGGGAAAGCGCACGGCCTCCGGCTGTAACACCTCCGCTCCACAGATAGATCGGCCTACCACGGCGCTGCGCAAGTCGCGCACGATCGTTTCAACCTCGGGCACCTCGGCCATGCTCTCCTCCTCACTCGGCTCTGCTCGTGCTGATGCACGTGGCGTGCCAGCTCTTGCGCTGAGCGTTCGTAGTATGATTACGGCAGATTCAGAGTAGCCGATCGTTTAAAGGAATTATTTACTATTTGACGCTGGCCGAGAAAGTGAAGTACGATACACACAGTAACCGGCGCGGCATAGCCAGCGTTTGAGCTACTTCTGTTTCAACCTACTAGACAAACCCGGAGACCGCAATGAAGCTTTCGGGATCGCACACCTTCAACGCCCCACGCGACAAAGTATGGGCGACGCTCATCGATATTGAAGCGCTGCGCACGCTGATCCCCGGCGTCGAGTCGCTTGAAGAGGTTGAGCCGAACACCTATAAGGGTGTGGCCAAGATCGGTGTGGCTGGGATCAAAGGCGAGTACACAGGCACGGTCAAGCTGACGGACATCGATGCGCCCACGGGCTACCGGCTGCTCGGCGATGGACGCGGCAAGCCCGGCCATGTTAAGGGCGAGGGCACGCTAGAGCTGGTCGAGGAAGCGCCCAACCAGACGCTGCTGCGCTACGCGGGTGACGTCCAAGTCGGCGGCATGATCGCCAGTGTGGGCCAGCGCTTGATCGAGGGCGCGGCCAAGCTTTTGATTAACCAGGGCATGAAAGCTCTTGCACAACGGGTTGAGCAGCAAGGATAATGGTTAATCACCATGCAACGCTTTACGACGACCCTGCGCGTGCGGCACTATGAGATGGACGCGCTTGGACACGTCAATAATGCCGTGTATTTACACTATTTGGAGCAGGCCGCGATCGAGCACTCGGAGCAGCTGGGGATGACCATGCAGCGCTACGAGGAGCTGGGCGGCGTGTTTATTTTGCGCAAGATGGAGATCGACTACCGCTTGCCGGCGGTCGCGGGCGAGACGCTGGAGATCACGACCTGGGTCAAAGAGATGCGCGGCCCGCGCTCGATTCGCTGCTACGAGATCCGGCGTCAGGTCGATAATCGATTGGTTGTGTCGGCAGAGGCGATGTGGGCCTGGGTCGATCGCAAGGCCATGCGACCACGCGCGATCCCGCAGGCGCTGCTCGACGTTTTCATGCCGCCACCGCCGCTGCCTGAGGCTCCCAAGCCGCTGCTCTGCTCGCGCTGCTCGACGCCGCTTGAGGCGCTGGGCCTGCAGCCGCTGCGGCAAAACGGACGCCCCAACCTGTTTGGCGGCCAGCAGAGCGTTGTAGTGAGCCCGGAGCTGGTCGAGACCTACCAGTGCCCGAGCTGTGGCCTGCAAGAAATTTTTCGTGATAGCGAGCAGAGCGACGACTAGCGCGCCTCAGTAGCACCGATACACAAAGGCCAGCGCCGTGAAGCACGAGTCGAGAGCCACAACGATCGCGACATGTACGGTGGTGATTGCCGCCGTACTGCTGATTCTTGCCTGCGGGTTCGCGGCGCGAGCGATTTTCGGGATATAATAGGGTGTAGTTCCGGGAGCCATCCGCTACTCCGGCCCCAATGAGCGCGGCACGCTCAGCGGCCCAATAGTGCACATACCAGACGAGGCAGGACTTATGGCTCGACAGATCCTCTTCCACCGATCGCACAGCCCATCGTTTGGCGCATTGGCGTATGCTGCTGCATCTCATGCGCGAGATGCGACGTACGTGTGATCACACGTACGTTGAGTGAGCTTCCCCGCGCTCAGCCCAGACGCACGTTCATCTCTCCCCCAGCGACAACCGGCCACGCTACGAACGCTGTTCCTCAAAGACGGCGTAGCCCTCTTAGACTTCGGGCAAGGACCAAAGGAGGTCAACGTGGAGATTTCGGTGACGGTCAACGGCAGAAGTTACCAGCACAACGTTCCACCACGATTGTTGCTCGTGCATTACCTGCGCGAGTACCTCAATCTAACTGGCGCGCATGTCGGCTGCGACACCTCCCAATGCGGCGCGTGCGTTGTTCACGTCAACGGACAGAGTGTCAAGAGCTGCACGCTGCTGGCAGTTCAAGCAAACGGCTCTGAGGTCACCACGATCGAGGGCCTGGCCAAGGGCGACACCTACACTCCGATGCAGCAAGGCTTTTGGGAAAAGCACGGCCTGCAGTGCGGCTTTTGCACGCCCGGCATGATCATGTCGGCGTCGGCGCTGCTGCAGCGGAACGCTAATCCCAGCGAGACCGAGATTCGCCACGCGCTAGAGGGCAATCTGTGTCGCTGCACCGGCTACGAAAACATCGTGCGGGCCGTGCAGTACGCGGCGGGCCAGATCAACGGCAGCGGCTCCAACGGCCACGCGATGCATGAGCAGGCCAAGCCGGAAACGCCCGAAACACCCGCCGAGCTTGAGCATCCACAGCGCGACGAGGGCGCGCCCGAGCATCCGGAGACGGTTGAAGAGTGGCAAAGCGAGAATGCCGGCGTCAGCGATGACGCGCCAGCTGGGGAGGGGAGAAGCTAATGGCAACCGCAGACGCACCCACCAAAATGTTCGGGCAAGCGCTCAAGCGGCGCGAAGATCCGCGGCTGATCACCGGCAAGGGCAACTATGTCGACGATATCAAGCTGCCGGGCATGCTCCACGCAGCGATCGTGCGCTCGCCCTACGCACACGCGAAGATCAACAGCATCAACGCGGAGGCCGCGCTTCAGCTGCCCGGCGTGGTCGCGGTGATCACCGGCGACGAGATCGCCAAAGAGCAGAATCCGCTGCCCTGCGCCTGGGCTCCCGGTCGTGGCACCGCCAGCAACATCAACACGCCGCGCGCGCTGGCCGTCGATACCGTGCGCTACGTCGGCGAGGGCGTGGCAATGGTGATCGCTCAGTCGCCCTACATCGCCTACGATGCGCTGGATCTGATCGAGGTCGACTACGATCCGCTGGATGTGGTGGTGGACGCGGAGCAGGCGACCAAAGAGGGCGCGCCGCAACTGCACGAGAACGCGCCCAACAACGTCGTGTTCCACTGGATCTGCGGCGATGAGCAGGCGGCGCAGCAAGGGATCGACGGCGCGGAAGTGGTGGTCAAGCAGCGCATCCGCAATCAGCGCTTGATCGCATCGCCGATGGAAACGCGCGGCTATATCGCGCAGTATAGCCCGGCGACCGGCGAGTACACCGAGTGGATGTCGCACCAGGCACCGCACGTGATGCGGCTGCTGCTGACGGCGTTTGTGCTGGGCATTCCCGAGAATAAAATGCGCTGTATCGCGCCGGATGTCGGCGGCGGCTTTGGCGCAAAGATCTTTTTGTATCCCGAGATGGCGGCGCTGCTGTTTGCCGCCAAGCAGGTCGGTGCGCCCGTCAAGTGGATCGAGTCGCGACGCGAGAACTGCGCGACGACCGCCCAGGGCCGCGATCATATCACCGATATCGAGGTTGCCGGTACGCGCGACGGTAAGATCACCGGCCTGCGCGTGCATACCTACGCTAATCTGGGCGGCTACTGCTCCACGATCGCGCCCGGCATTCCGACGACGCTGTATGGCCGTATGGTCTCCGGCGTGTACAAGATTCCCGGTATCTTCTGCGAGGTCGACGGTGTCTACACTAACACCGCGATGGTCGACGCGTATCGCGGCGCTGGGCGGCCCGAGGCGACCTATGTGATCGAGCGCGCGCTGGATCTGTTTGCCGACGAGGCCGGACTCGATCCCGCCGAGGTGCGCCGCGCGAACTTTATCCAACCCGAAGATTTCCCCTACGATACCGGCCTGGGCATGCTGCCCTACGACAGCGGCAACTACGAGCCCGCGCTCGATCGTGCGCTTGAGCTGATCGATTACAAGGGCTTTCGCCAGGAGCAGGAGGCCGCGCGACAGGAGGGTCGGCTGCTCGGCATCGGCGTGGTCTCGTACTGCGAGGTTTGCGGCGTCGCGCCCAGTGCCTGGATTG
>JAFAYS010000294.1 GCA_019240175.1 Chloroflexota bacterium
CGGGTGCTGGCAACGGCGCTGGGCGATGAGTCGCTGAATGTCACGACCTTTATGAGTGGGCCGCCCGCGCTAGAGTGGCTGGCCGGCAACACGCCGGATCTGATCACACTGGATCTGATGATGCCGGGCATGGACGGCTTCGAGGTGCTGGATGCGCTGCGCCGCCAGGATCATCTGCGCGACGTGCCGGTTTTGATTATTACGGCGAAAGATATCTTTCCTGAGGACCGCGAACGGCTCAATGGACGCATCTCCGCGATTATTCAGAAAGGTCCGCGCCAGCGTGAAGAGCTGCTGCTTGAGGTTCGCGAGACGCTCAACCGGCGTCGCCTCAAGGCTAGCACCGGCGAGTAGCAGCGCCGGCACACAGGAGCGAGACACGCCGTGTCTCGGCTCCGGGCCGGATCAGGGCAATCGTTCCCCAACAGGTTGCCTAGAGATTGAGGTGCAGAGGATACGTGCTGCGCACGCAGCCGACGCCTTGGAGAACGTAATTGTGGTAGATGGAGCAACGATTCTGGTGGTCGAGGATAATCCCGATAACATGTATGTGTTAGATCACCTCTTGACGCGCAAAGGCTACACGGTTCGGCAGGCAGGACACGGCGAAGCAGCCCTTGAGCAGCTTCGCGAGTTCACGCCGTCGCTGGTCTTGATGGATATGCAAATGCCCGGCATGGACGGCTATACGGTTGTGCGCCAGCTGCGCCAGCAGCCCGAGCTTGCCACACTGCCGATTATTGCGGTGACGGCCAGCAGCATGCCCGGTGATCGCGAGCAGACGCTGGCCGCCGGCTGTACCGACTATGTTGCCAAGCCCATCAATCCCCGCGAGCTGCTGAAGCTGGTGGAATATTACCTGGAAGGAGGAAGCCGTGGCGAAGATTCTGATCGTTGATGATCAGCCTGATAACCTGTACGTGCTTGAGCGCTTACTGAAGGGCCACGGCTATCAGGTGCTGAGCGCGGAAGACGGCAGGACGGCGATTCGCCATGCCGAGGAGCGCCAGCCGGATCTGATCCTGCTCGACGTGATGATGCCCGAGATGGACGGCTTCGAGGTGGTTCAGTGTTTGCGCGAATCGTCGACGACGCGCACGATTCCAGTGGTGCTGCTGACCGCCAATGCTCCCGACGAGCGGCTCAAGATCCAGGGCTTGAAGCTGGGCGCCGACGAATATCTGACCCAGCCGATCAATAACAACGAGCTGCTGGCCCGCGTTCAGGCGCTGCTGCGCACGAAGCAAACGCAGGATGAGCTGGTGGCGCGCAATACGCAGCTTTCGGCGCTGCTCGATATTGTGCAGGCCAGCACCAGCACACTGGATCTGGCTGAAGTTGGTCGCCGGCTGATCGATCGGGCGCTCAATGCGTCGCACATGGATCTTGGCGGCATCTGGCTGCACGAAGACGGCGCGCTGCTTTCGCTGGCGCAGCAGGGCTACGCGCCGGATGTGGCCGCTAACCATAACGAGATTCGGCTGAGCGAAAGCCGGGTTAGCTCGCGGGTGATCGAAAGCCAGGAAGTGGTCTACGGCGCGGCGGCGGAGCTATCCGGCGTTGACGGCGAGCTGGCGCAGGGTGTGCAGACGGTGATCGTGCTGCCGCTGCTGCATCGTGGCAAGGCGCTGGGCGTGCTGCATCTCGGCACCAAGCAGGCGCGCACGTTCACGCCCGAAGACCTCGTCTTCCTGAGTGCGATCGCCAACGCGGCGGCGGTTGCGGTGCAGAACGCGCGGCTGTTCGAAGAGGCCAACCGCCAGCGCGAGCAGCTTAAGCAGCTGGATCACGAGAAAGACGAGTTTATCTCGATCGTTTCGCATGAGTTGAAGAATCCGCTGGCCTCGATCAAAGGCTACGCTAGCCTGCTTCAGCGCCGGGCGCGCAAAGATACCGCGCTGGAGTCGGCGGTTAAAGGTCTTGAGGTGATCGAGCAGCAGGTGACGCGCATGAGCACACTGCTGGATCAGCTGCGCGATGTTTCGCAGATCGGCATGGATCGCTTTATGATCGAGGCCGAGCCGCTGGATATTGTCGAGCTGACGCAGCGCATCGCGCTGGATATGCAGGCCACGACGACCAATCATCAGATCGAGCTGGATGTACCTCAAACGCCGCTGATGACCGAGGCCGACGAGTTCCGTATGTCGCAGGTGTTGGGCAATCTGATCAGCAACGCGATTAAGTACAGTCCCAACGGCGGCCAGATCGATATCGCGGTTGCGCGCAGCGAAGATCCGCCGCATCGACCGTTGGATTTGCCGCGCGGCAACTGGGCCACGGTCGCCGTC
>JAFAYS010000298.1 GCA_019240175.1 Chloroflexota bacterium
AGCTCGAAGCCAGCGAGGCCACGCGCTCGATCCCGGTGGTGGTGGTGACGGCGAAAGACCTGACGAACCAGGAGCGCGAGTTTCTCAACCAGCGCGTGTGTAGCTTGCTGAGAAAAGGCTCCACTTCGCCCATGGAGCTCCTGGAAAAAGTCTCGGAGCTACTGGGAACCGTCGCCGAATATCCAGCCGAATCTTAACCCCCTACCAAAGGAGAGCTTATGCGTCCTGAAGAAGCGTATGTGCTTGTGATTGAAGACGATCTTGATAATCTACTTGTCGCGACCGATCTGCTACAGCTGACCGGCGTAAAACATATCAATGCACAGGCGTCCGGCTGGCAAGGGCTCAAGCTAGCCGAAAGCTTGCCGCGCGTCGATCTGATCCTGCTGGACATTCAGCTGCCGCACGAAGACGGCTACGCAATCCTCGATCATATTCGCGCGCATCCCAAGCTCAAAGAAACCAGAGTCGTCGCCGTAACGGCCAACGTGCTGCCGCAGGACGAGGCACGGGCGCGAGCATCGGGCTTCGACGGGTTTATCGGCAAGCCGCTGTTTTTCGATCGCTTTCCACAGCAGATTACGGCGCTGCTTGAAGGCGAAGAAGTGTGGATGCCGCGCTAGCGTGGCGCTGCTGTCGCGAACGACGGCCCGACTTATAGCTCAGCATACCTGGCAGATCCCGCACTGCCGGGCTTTTTGCTTGCTGTCTTAGAGTAGAATGGAAGCCACTGAAGAACCTAGAACCTAGAATGAACGGAGCAGTGCTGATCCGCTAAGACAGCCAACGAGGAGCATCAATAGCTGTGGATATTGCTGATATTCGCGCGCTCTACGATCAAGAGCAACGCCAAAACCTGGAGCTGCCTGGGATGCGGCGCGAAGTCGTCGGTACGCTGGTGCGGCATGTCAACCTGGCTCCCGGCGACGGCATGGTAATCTACTCGCATCTTGAGTCCGAGGCTATCGAGGCGACGGTGAGCGAGCAGATCGCCTATTTCGAGTCGATCGGCCAGGGCTTCGAGTGGAAAGTGTATAGCCACGACCCGCCGGCGGATCTGAAAGATCGGCTGGGCGCGCGCGGCTTCGAGATCGGCGAGGACGAGGCGATCCTGGTGCTGGATCTGGAAAACACTCCCGCTTTGCTGCTGGAGCCGGTCACAGCAGATCTGCGGCGGGTCACCGATCCCGAGCAAATTCCCAGTGTGATCGCCGTGCAAAACGAGGTTTGGCAGGTGGATTTCAGCTGGCTGGGGCAGCGTCTGACCAACAATCTGCGCGATCGGCCCGACTATCTGTCGGTCTACGCGGCCTACGTAGACGACCAGCCGGTCGCGGCGGCGTGGATCAATTTCCCACCTGAGAACCAGTTCGCCAGCTTGTGGGGCGGCTCGACGCTGGACGGCTATCGGCGGCGCGGCCTGTACACGGCGCTGCTAGCCGCGCGTGTGCAAGAAGCGCGACAACGCGGCGTGCGCTTTCTCACCGTGGACGCCAGCATGATGAGCCGGCCCATTCTCCAGAAGCTCGGCTTTCAGCTGATCGCCTACGCGTACGCGTGTGCGTGGAAAGTAGACGGAGAACCTAGAACCTAGAACCTAGAACCTAGAACCAAAAAACAAACGAACAAGGGAACAAAAGAACAAACGGAAAATCAACGGAAAAGTAGCAAAACAAAACGTGCTTACCAATCTTTCTTTGTTCCTTTGTTTGCCTGAAAGGCCCTATACTACAAGGAGACTCCGCTTCGCAAGCAGGCGAGGCCAGATTGGAGAAAGTTGATCGATCTATGGTTATACCGCGTCCGACCGCCTCAACTGACAGCCCGACCGCCGACGATGCGCAGCGCCACGATCCCGAGCCGATCTACAGGCAGCGCTGCGACCGCCTCGCTGAGCGACGAGCGTACTACGCCCGGATCAGCAGCCGCATGGCAAACATCAGCATTACGCTGGTCGTGGTCGCGGTAGGCGCGCTGAGCGTCGGCCTGTGGCGGGGTATGCCGCTGCTCCTGATTTTGGCTGCCCTCGCGACGATCGGCTTTGGGATCTCGTTCGCCTACCACACGGTGATCGATCGGCAGCACCACCGCTACGACGAGCTGTGGACGATCAACGACGAGGCGTTCCGGCGCTTGCGCCGCGATTGGGCCACGCTGCCGCTGCGCCAGCCGTCGAGCATCAACGGCGACACGCACTACGCCAACGATCTCGACGTGCTGGGCCACGCCTCGCTCCAACATCTGCTCAACACCGCCCACACGCCAACGGGCCAGACCACGCTCCAGAACTGGCTGATCGCGCCCGCCGCGCCCGCCGTGATCCGTGAGCGCCAGGCCGCCGTGGCCGAGCTTGCGCCGCTGCTCGATTTTCGCGACGAGCTGGCGTTTCACGGGCGGCAGATGGGCAACGCGCAGGTCAACTACGAGCTGTTTTTAGGCTGGGTTGAGGGCGAAGCCTGGCTCAGCCAGCGGCCCTGGCTGATCTGGCTCACCCGCATCATGCCGCTGATCACCATCGGCAGTGCGCTTGCCGACGCGACGAATATTTTCAAC
>JAFAYS010000353.1 GCA_019240175.1 Chloroflexota bacterium
GCGATCAACGGCCAGTTTCTGGTCGGGGCGCTGAGCGCGGCCTTGCTGGGCGCGTGCATCGGCTTTCTGCGCTACAACTTCAATCCGGCCTCGATCTTCATGGGCGATACCGGCGCGCTCTTTATCGGCTTCATCCTGGCGGCGCTCGGCATCAAGCTGCGCTTCTTCGGCAACACCTACGTCATAACCTGGATGGTGCCGGTAGTGGTGCTGCTGCTGCCGATCTTCGACACCTCGCTGGTCTCGATCTCACGACTGCGACGCGGCCTGAATCCGCTAACCACGCCGGGCAAAGATCACGTCTCGCACCGGCTGGTTGGGCTGGGCTTTACCCGCCGTGAGGCCGTGCTGATCTGTTGGCTGGCCGCCAGCGCGGTCGGCATGCTCGCGGTCTTTCTGACGCAGGCCGGCTTCGTCGAGGCTTACACACTGGGCGCGCTGCTGGCTGTCGGCTTCGGCTACGGCATCTGGTGGTTTGAAACCCACGCGCCGACCGGCAAATAAACCCGCAAGCTTCACACGCTCAACTTCTAGCGGCCCAACTCATCACGCAGTGAGTCGCGGTGCGCCCGCGCGATCGCGTCGAGAAAGGCCGGATCTTTGAGCTGCGTCGCCTGAGTCGCGTTCGACAAAAACGCCGACTCGGTCAGCACGTTGAGGCCGCGCGGATAGGTCCAGCGCACCGGTGCCACATCCGAAGGATGCACGCCGTCGGGATAGCCCGCGTCACGATAGCCGACCGTGCCGCCGGTCGCCGTCAGCAAATGGCTGGCCATGTTCTCGGCGAAGGTGTAGGGCGGCTCGGCCTCGGGATCAACCAGCACCTCGACGCGGCGCAGATTGGGCTGGTTGCGGTTGCTGTTGATATGCACCGAGATCAGCCGCCCGTGGTCTGACTGGTTGTCGGGCCGGAAGAGCAGCGCATTGGCGTAGCGCACCCGCGCCGGCAGCGAGACAAAGCGATCCGTGTCGCGCGTGATGAACACCGTCGCGCCGTCAGCTTGCAGCAGCGCTTGCAGGCGGCGGCTGATATCAATCACCACTTCTTTTTCGCGCAGACCGCTGCCCGCCGGATCGACGCCCCAATCGTCGCCGCCGTGGCCGGGATCGAGCACGATCGTTGCGTCAGCGAGCGGCTGCGATTGCGCGCGTGTGATTCCCAGCGGCACGAGCAGCGCCAGGAATAAAATGATCAAGAGGCTATTAGATCGCTTTAGGGCGTGATAAATCACGCCCCTAGGGTTAATCGTTGCGGCGTATTCTGGTCTGTTTCGTTCAATAAGCATTCATCAACCACATAATTGGATGTTTTTGAATCAGCGCCAAAGATCGCTGTAGGGGCGTGATTCATCACGCCCAAAACAAACTATCGGAACAAATAATAAGAGGAACGTAGCTCACACCACGTCCCTCTTTCCTATCTCGCCGACATGCGACCTAGAGCAGGATCAGCATCGGGTTTTCGAGCAGGCGCTTCAGCTCAGCCAAATACTGCGCGCCGACCGCGCCGTCCGAGACGCGGTGATCGATCGAGATCGTGACCTTCATGATCTGGCCGATCGTGATTTCGCCGTTGCGCACCACAGGCTGCTCGTTGACCGCGCCGACCGCGAGGATCATCGCCTGGGGCGGGTTGATGATCGCGACGAAGCTATCGACGGGGTACATGCCCAGGTTCGAGACCGAGAACGTGCCGCGTCCTAGCTCGTCCGGCGTGGCCTTGCCGTTCCGCGTGCGCTCGATCAGCTCCTTGGCCTCCGCGCTGATCGTGCCGAGCGACTTCTTGTCGACATCGGTCACCGCTGGAGCCAGCAGGCCGTTGTCGGTCGCGACGGCGATCGAAACGTTCACATAGTCGTGATAGTCCAGCGAGTCTTCGGCAAACGAGGCGTTCAGCGCCGGATACTTGCCGATCGCGATCGCGGATGCCTTGACGATCATGTCATTGACGGTGATCTTGACATCGCCGCCGCTGGCGTTGAGCTGCTTGCGCAGTGCCATCGCCGCGCCCATATCGATCTCGGTCGTGACGTAGAAGTGCGGCACCGGGCCTTTGCTCTGCGCCATGCGTCGCGCGATCGTCTGGCGCAGCCGCGACATCGGCTCGCGACGAGTGCCGGGGCGCTGCTCGGCCTGCGGCTGTTGGGCTGCCGGCTGTGGCTGCGCTGCGGGTTGCGCGGCGGGCTGCGCCGCCGGCTGAGGCTGGGCTGCTGGCTGCTGGGCTGCTGGCTGCGCTGCTGGTTGAGCCGCCGGCTGTGGCGCGGTTTTGGCTCCACCGCCCTGCACAAACGCCTCGACGTCCTTGCGCACAATGCGACCGCCAGGGCCGGAGCCGCTGACCTGTGCGATGTCCACGTTGTTCTCACGCGCCAGGCGCTTGGCTACCGGCGATGCTGGAACGTGCCCACCATCGGCGCGACCATTCGCGGGCTCGGCTGAGGTTGCGGCGGCTGATCCTGAATCCTGCGCGGCAGCCTCGGTCTGCTGCGCGGCGCCCG
>JAFAYS010000554.1 GCA_019240175.1 Chloroflexota bacterium
TTCGCCAGCGCCTGGTCTTCGCCAATGCTACTCGTGGTCGCGATGCCAACCAGACCTTGCTCGCCCCGGGTCAAGGTGCCGGTTTTATCGAAGACGACAGTGTTCAGGTTGCGCGCTTCTTCCAGCGCCAATCGATCGCGGACCAGAATACCGTTGCGGGCCGAAAGCGTGGTCGAGATCGCGATCACCAGCGGGATCGCCAGGCCCAGCGCGTGCGGACAGGCCACGACCAGCACGGTTACCACGCGCTCCAGCGTGTAGTTGTCGAAGCCACGCGCGATCGTCCAGCCGACCAGCGTCAGCAGCGCCACGCCGATCGCGACAAAGGTCAGGTAGAACGCGGCGCGGTTCGCCAGATCCTGAGCCCGGCTGCGACTATTCTGCGCTTCCGCTACCAGCCGCATAATGCCTGAAAGCGTAGTCTGCTCGCCGGTACGCGTGATCTTCACTCGCAGCGAGCCGCTGCCGTTCACAGTCCCGGCGATCACTTCGTCGCCTGAGCGCTTGCGGACAGGCTTGCTCTCGCCGGTGATCATCGCCTCGTTGACCTGGCTCTCGCCGTCGATCACCTCACCGTCCGCCGGAATGCTCGCGCCTGGCCGCACCAGCACACGATCGTTGTCCCGCAAGGCGCTAACCGGCACTTCCTCGGTACGACCTTCGACAATCCGCTCGGCGGTATCCGGCAGCAGCTTGGCTAGCTCGTTGAGCGCGCTCTGGGCGCTGCCGACGGCGCGCATCTCCATCCAGTGGCCCAGCAGCATGATCGTGACGAGCGTGGCTAGCTCCCAGTAAAAATCCATGCCTTCGACCAGGCCAAACGTGATCGCCACGCTGTAAACGTAGGCCGTGCTGATCGCCAGCGCCACCAGCGTCATCATGCCCGGCGCGTGATTTTTCAGCTCGCCGACGGCGCTGGAAAGAAAGACCCAGCCGCCGTACCAATAGATGATGCTGCCCAGCACAAACGGCAAATAGTCCGAGCCCGGAAAATGCGGCGCGGTATAGCCGAACAGTTCTTGAAATAGATGCGCGTAGATCAGCACCGGAATCGTCAGGATCAGCGCGATCCAGAATGGACGCTTGAACATCGCCTCGGAGTGGCCGGCGTGACCACTGTGATCGGCGTGGCTCGTATGGCCAGTGTGCGTCGCGTGGTCTACCTCGTGGCTGCCATGCACTGCAACTTCCGATCTGCTTTGCTGCATGGTGTGATCGCTGTGCTGGTCGCCATGCCCGCCGTGCTTATGCTGCTCATGCTCAATCATAGATGATTTCCTTTCCCATCCCCCCTGGGAGGGGATCTATGAGCGAGTATAGTTCTGCCTCATGGAATATGCCATAGGCTTAATCGCCTAAAAGCTGGGCTGAGCTATTTGGCGCAGGTCGTGCGCCCTACCGGTTTGGTACACTGTGGCGAGAAGTGCAAGTAACTCAGGAGTTTTATAGATGAGCGATAGCAAGACCACGAGCCGAGCGGCGAGTGCGCTCAAAACGATCAAA
Source organism: Chloroflexota bacterium (assembly GCA_019240175.1). Taxonomy (GTDB): domain Bacteria; phylum Chloroflexota; class Chloroflexia; order Chloroflexales; family Kallotenuaceae; genus LB3-1. The sequence continues at coordinate 1,504 of JAFAYS010000554.1, forward strand.
GTTCATGCGCGCGATGAAGATTTTCGGATTATTCAGCTCCAAGGCAATCTGTTTGTGTGCGCGCAGGCCAACGGCAGCTGTTGCTGCGGCTGGGGAGAGAAAGGCCGCGCGCCGATCAATCATGCGCTGTATGAGGCCGAGTGGGAGCGCCGCAAGATCCGCAATAAACTACATCTGACCTTTACTGGCTGTCTCGGCCCGTGCGCTGTTGGCAACAACGCGTTGCTTCAGCTGTTCGGCCAGTCGATCTGGCTCAAAGACCTCAACGACGACAGCTTGATTCCCGCGATCTTTGATTACATCGAGGCGATGCTGCACGCAGAGCGCGTCCTGACGCCACATCCGGCGCTGGCCGAGCATGTGTTTCTGCGCTATCTGCCGGCGTCCGGCGACAATGGAGAGCTTGTGCTGGCCAGCGCGCAGCAAGACGACGACGGCGGTCTGGAGCGGCTCGATCCGGTCTGTTTGATGGATGTCGATCCGGCGACGGCGCGCTGGTCCTCGGAGTACAACGGGCGCACCTACTACTTCTGCGCGCCGTCCTGCAAAAAGAGCTTCGAGCGCGATCCCGCAGCCTACGCGACCGCCTGAGGCCCGTGGAGCGCGGAGGTTTGACGCGCTCCATCCAGCCCTTTATACTTTCCCCAACAGCTAATGCACCTTTTGAGCAGCCGCGAGCGGATCTTCCGTGATGTGGTTTGTTTTTTTGTTTGATGTGGAGCGACTATGAAAATTGGCATTATTGGGCTGCCCAACAGCGGCAAGACCACGGTCTTTAATGCGCTGACGGGCGGCACCGCCGAGACGGCGGCGTATTCGTCGGGCCAGCTTGAGCCGAACCTGGCCACGGTGAAAGTTCCTGACGAGCGGCTTAACAAACTTTCGGAGATGTACAAGCCCAAAAAGATCACCTTCGCCGATGTGCAGTACATCGACGTGGCCGGGCTCAGCGGCGATCGCAAGGGCGGCGGCTTGCCGGCGGCATTCCTCAACTACATCGCGCAGGTGGACGCGCTGCTGCATGTGGTGCGCGCCTTTGAAGATGCGACCGTGCCGCATCCCGAGGAGAGCGTTAATCCCGCGCGCGACATCGAGACCGTGGATCTTGAGCTGATGTTCTCCGACATGGCGATCATCGAGCGACGACTTCAGCGCATCGAGCCCGAGATCAAAAAGATGACCGGCAAGGAAAAAGAGCTGCGCGTGCAGGAGCGCGACGTGCTGACGCGGCTACAGGCCGGGCTTGAGCAGAACACGCCGATCCGCGACCAGGGGCTGTCGGTAGATGAGGAGAAGCTGCTGCGCGGCTTTCAGTTTCTCTCGGCTAAGCCGCTCTTGATCGTGCTCAACGTCGGCGAGGCGCAGCTCAACCAGGATGTCGCTAGCACGATCGAGTACCAGCACCAGAAAGCGGCGGTCACACAGCTGGCGGGCAAAGTCGAGGCGGAGATCGCCCAGCTCGACGAGGCCGACGCCGAGCTGTTCCTGGCCGATCTCAACATCTCGGAGCCGGCGCGCTTCCGTGTGATCGAGCAGTCGTACAATCTGCTGGGCCTGATCTCGTTCCTGACGGCTGGGCCCGACGAGGTGCGCGCCTGGCCGCTGCGCCAGAACACGCCCGCTGTGGAGGCTGCCGGCGAGATCCACTCCGATATTCAGCGCGGCTTTATTCGCGCCGAGATCGTGGCCTTCGATGATCTGATGGCCGCCGGCTCGATGACCGAGGCCAAGAAGCGCGGAACCGTGCGCATGGAAGGCAAGACCTACATCATCAAAGACGGCGATATCTGCAACTATTTGTTCAACGTCTAAGAAGAACCTAGAACCTAGAACCCAGAACCTAAAACTGGTTCTTCTAGGTTCTAGGTTCTTAGTTTTAGGTTCTACAGAGAGGAGCCACCAATGCAGTTTAATCCAGCAACTGTTGAATCTGATGCGCGCGCTATTCTCCATGAGTGGGTAGATTCTGAAAGTCTGCGCAACCACTGCGAGTCGGTTGCGGCCTCGATGCGGCATTTTGCCCGCAAGCATGGCGAGGATGAAGCGCTTTGGACTGCGG
>JAFAYS010000623.1 GCA_019240175.1 Chloroflexota bacterium
GCGGGCGAGCCTACCGACCTCAAGATCATCACGCGTGCTAAAGGCATGCTGCAACTGATCATCAAGCAGCAGGGCAACCCGGCGCACGGATCGCGGCCCTGGGACGGCTCCAACCCGATCGTGCCGATGGCCGAGGGCGTGCTCAAGGTGCTAGAGCGCTATCCCACGCCGGACGCCGCGATCTGGCGCACAACCGTCACGCCGGCGGTTTTCCAGAGCGGCGACGCCCTTAACCGCGTGCCGGTCGATGCGCAGGTGGCGCTGGATATTCGGCGCGTGCCCGAGGAAGATCCCGACGCGATCGTAGATTTTGTGCAGAGCTGCTTTCCGCAGGCCGAGATCGACTCCAGCAAGCGCGGCAGCCCGCTCGACACGCAGCAGAGCGACGCCGAAGTTGCCAAGCTGGTCCAGGCTGTCGAGGCGGCGACCGGGCAATCCGTCGAGTTCGGCGATGAGCACTTCGGCTCGGACGCGCGCTACTACAGCGAGGCCGGCATGGCCGCCGTCTGCTTCGGGCCGCACGGCGCGGGCCTGCACTCGCACGAAGAGTGGGTCAGCATCGACAGCCTGGTGACATTCTACGACGCGCTGAAGCGGCTGGCGAGCCAGTACTAAGGCTGGCCCTCACCCCCGTCTCGTTTCACTCGACTCCCCCCTCTCCCGTTGCCTGTGGCACAGGCGAGGGGGAATCAGTGGAATCTCTTTATTACTTCCGCTTGGTTCTCTGCTCTATCTTTTCCCTTTGTTCCTTCGCCCAAGGGGCACCCGGCTCGTTCGCTTGTTCCCCGTTAGGTTCTTGGTTCTAGGTTCTAGGTTCTCCGTCTCTAGCTATCACCCTCGATCGGTCGCTCGGCCACGCCGCGAATGATCGCAAACGTTCCCTGCGCGAGACCGACCAGCTCACCCTGCTCGTCGCGAACCTCGGCTGTGACGACGGCCAGCCTGCGGCGCTTGCTGATCACCGTCGCGGTGGCGGTGACCTTGCCCTTGATGATCGGTGCGATATAGTTGAGCTTCAGCTCAGCGGTCGTGCAGCGCTGGCCCGGCTCAAGCAGCGTAAAGGTCGCCGCGCCCATGGCTGAGTCGGCGAGCGTAAACATCACGCCGCCATGCGCAACCTGTCCCGGATTATGCAGCGCCTCGTCGATCTCCATCATCGCGGTCACTCGTCCCGGCGCTCGCTCGACGTAGCGCAGGCCAAGCTGCCAGCCGAAGGGGCCGGAGTGCGGATCGCGGTTGGCCCAGCGTTTAAGATTTGCCAGCGCCAATGAGCGAATGTCGGCGGGCAGCGCAGCCAACAGCTCAAGCACTTGATCAGCCTCAGAAATATGTGTCATAGCGCAATCGCTCCGAATAGAAATAATAAGAGCTCCGGCCATGCTTGGCCGGAGCTCCAGTGTACCCGAAAAGTAAGCGCTACGTGTTCGTCGAATGGCTTAGTAGCCGCGTACCGCGCGCAGCAGATTGAGCCGTCCGTTGTTCCACAGCTCGCCCGTGCCATCGATCGGATCGGCGGTGGTTTCGAGCCGCGCGCGAACCTGTGCGTTATTCAGGCCCAGCGAGCTGACCAAACCCGCGACGCCGGCGACATGCGGTGTTGCCATCGAAGTGCCGCTCAGATACTCGTAGTCGCTGCCGAGCGCTGTCGAGTAGATGCTGCTTCCGGGAGCGGCAATATCGACCCACGTGCCATAGTTGGAGAACCACGAGATGTCATCCACGCTGTCGGTCGAGGCGACGGCCAGGCATTGCGCGTACGCTCCGGGGAAGGCGTAGGTTGTCTCGTCGGTGCTGTCGTTGCCGGCAGCACATGCCAGCAGCGAGCCTTTGCTCCAGGCGTAGTTGACGGCGCTTTCCAGCGTGCTGTTGCCCGAGCCGCCCAGACTCAGATTGATCACCTGCGCGCCATTGTTGGCAGCATAGATGATACCATTGGCCACGCCGGTCAAGGTGCCGTTGCCGCTGTTGTTGAGCACACGCACCGGCATCACGCGGCACTCAGGACACGTCCCGGAGACGCCAACCGCATTATTGGTGATCGCCGCTGTGGTGCCCGCGACATGCGTGCCGTGGCCGTGGCCGTCGCTCGGATCGGCGTCGTTTTCGACGAAATCATAGCCGGGAACCAGCTTCGCGGCGAGATCTGGATGGCTGAGCTGCACGCCCGTATCGACGACCGCGATGACCACGCTTGAGCTGCCGCGCGTTAGATTCCAGCCGTCATACGCCTTGATCCGATCCCAGGCGTACTGGCTGGAGCGCCACGGATCATTGGGGATAAAGAGCGTGATATTCACCATCATCGGGAGGTACGCCCGTTTGGTGATCGCAGAGCCGCTTGGCTTGCTCTCGTCGGTGATGGAATAGATGAAGTTGGGCTCGGCATACTCGACGCTCGGATCGCTGTTGAGCGTGTTTAACACCGACTCGGCGGCGCTCACTCCGGTACGATCGCGCAAGGCCGGCACCGTCACGAGCTCGACGCCCAGCGCTGGCACGCCTTCAGAAAGCTCACCGCCGACGCGCGCCATCACTGCCGCTTTTGCCGAGGCCGGGCTGCCGGGCTTGAACTTGATCAGAAACTCACCGGCGACTGCGTTAGCCTGCGGATCGCGCTGCGTGGTCTGCTCAAGGCTGGTCTGAGGCATGTTCTCAGCGCGCGATAGGCCGGTCTGTGCTCCTGACAAGACTAAAAGGAGCGCCCCAAGGAAGGCTAAACGTTTCACTCCTGATTCCTCCTGATGGTGGTGGTTTGTGCTTGCGGCATACACATGCCGGGGATTCAAAACGGACAGTCGGACAGTCGGGCAGCGGGCAGCTTCAGGCCATACGACTCCTGTGCGAGAAGACTTCGTGAAAGGTGATGTCGGCGGGCTCAGGTCGATCCGTGTGGAGTTTAGAGTGAGCGGCGCAACGTGCGGTTCTGCGGGCAGACCAACTCGCTGTGGCCCATCGGCAAGCGCTCGGGTAGTATGGCATACGATCGTGCCTCATACAATCTATCGACCTGACAAGAACCTTACAGCTGTGAGGAAGCGATTGGGGATATGTGAGCCGATTGCGCAGGTAGATGCTCTCATACCATGCTTAAGTAAAGGCGTGGCCCGGTGTTTTATCATGCCGACACTCCACGCACAACCGGCTTAAGACCTAGTTGACACCCCGCATGTCTAGGTGTAGGCTGCACATACGCAAGCAGTGTTCAAAACAGGGTTGAACATATGGGAGCGCTGCACTACAGAGCATATCACCGCATGCTCCGCGCGATCATTCCCCTCTTTACGTCGATCTCTATCCGTGGTAGCGAGCATCTGCCAGGCACAGGGCCATGTTTGCTGGTGTGTAATCATCTCAGCAACATCGACTCGTTCTGTGTGATCGCCGGTATTCCACGCCCCTTTCATGGTCTCGCCAAGACCGAGCTCTTCAAGTCGTGGTGGATGCGCAAGCTGATCGAGCCGCTGGAGCCGGTCAAGGTGCAGCGCAAGGGCGTTGATCGTGAGGCGCTGCGGCAGGCCGAGGCCTATCTGCGGCAGGGCGAGCCGGTGCTGATCTTTGTCGAGGGCACGCGCTCCAAAACCGGCGAAACACAGGAAGCCCGAGCCGGCGCGATCTTTCTGGCTCAGCGTTCCGGCGTGCCGCTCGTGCCAATCGCGATCAGCGGTACGAATCAGATACTGCGGCGTGAGTTCCCCTGGTATCGCCGCGCGGAGATCGAGTTTGTGATCGGCCCGCCCTTCACGCTGGAAGATCTGGGCGTTGTGACACGCCACAATCGGCATGAGGCCGCGCAGCTCATGATGGCGCGCATCAACGCGCTGCTGCCCGACAGCCAGGCATCATATCTGACCGCCCCACACTCCGTCTAGCCGCCACGCTGTTGATTGATCGCTGCGCAGCGATCAGCAGGTTCCCTATGCAACCCAAGCTGTATGTCTTTGCCTGCGGTTGCCGACGATCATATTTCTTGATGCCAAAAGGAGATCGTCATGCGGCTGTCTGCCCTGGATCAACGCCTCGAAGGCCAGATCCAAAAGTTGTACCAGGCGCACCTTGAGCGCGCCGCCCGCATCGATTGGAGCTACCACCAGTTCCTGCCTCAGGATCTGCTCAACGGCACCGCGACCGAGCCGCCGCCCCAGCTCTCGCCACGGGTCTACTGCGCGA
>JAFAYS010000701.1 GCA_019240175.1 Chloroflexota bacterium
GAATCTGCCGCAGATCAAGCTGGTCGTCGGGCTCGTCGATGTGCAGGGCAACTATGCCGCCGCGCTGGCCTATCCCGCCGGACGCAATGTGCTCTATGTATATCTACAGCAGCGCGCCGACGGCTGGCATGTGATCGAATCGACCAATGCGCCTGCTGCTGAGAATTTGCGCCGACGCGGTATTCCTGAATCGCTGTGGTTCACCAGCGAGGCGACGGCGGTGGTCAAGCAGACGGTTTCGCATGTGCAGGATGTGCAGCCGGGACGCAGCGCATACACCACGCGGCCACGCATCGTCGGCGACTATGCACGGCTATGGATCGTGCCGGGTGAGACCGAGAATCTCGATAGCATCACAATGTTTCTCAAGCGCGAAAACGGCGTGTGGAGCTATCTTTCGGCTGGCTCGGCCTTCCCCGAGGACCATCTGCGCGAGCTGGGCGTTCCGGAGGAGCTGTGGCGCTACGGCGAGGGCGTGCGCGGCCCGACGTCCTAGCTGGACATCGGTATGCAACAGCCGGCGTGAGGAATGCCCTTACGCCGGCTGTTTTTTGTGATTCGCGTGGTTTAGTGAATGTGCTCGGGCGTGATTGTGTAATGCGTATCCGCGCTGGGAGCCAGCCGCAGTGTTTGCTGGAGAAAGATCGGGGCCAGCGCGCTTTGGAGATCGCTTGCAATGTCGAGGCTGCTGAGATCCACGCCGATGCCGACGAGGGCATGCGCCACAGGCGGGCTGACTCCGACAAGGATCAGCCGTGCGCCAAGTAGCCGGGCCGCCTGCGCGACCTGAGGAATCGCCTGCGCCGCGTCGCTATGCAGGCTGGGCACGCCGGTCACATCCAGCACCAGCGTATGCGATCCACGGGTTTCGATGCCGTGCAGCACATCTTCCAGCACATGCGCCGTGCGGCTGCTCTCCAGCTCGCCCACCAGCGACATCACCACCACGCCGTCGAGCACAGGCACCAGCGGATTCTGACTTCGGCGCAGGGCGACATCGCTTTGCCGCAGCTTATCGAGCGTGGTTTGCAGCTCACGCGTCTTGGCCGCCGTCTCGCGCCGCTGCGCTTCTAGCTCCTCGGCCTGCTGCACAAGCGCCGCCTGCTGCGCGACGAGCTGCGCGTTCTGCGCGGCGGTCTCATCGGCCAGACCGACGAGCTGGGCAATATCGTGCTGGTGCCAGCGCGCGTGGAGATAGGCGAACACGCCGACAATGCCGATCTGCATCGCAAAAATCACGGTGTATAAGCTGATCGTCGGTGTGGAGGCTGGAATGACCAGATTCTGGGCGGTTAAAACTGCCAGCAGGCCAAGTATCAGAAGGCAGGCAACCGTGACAATCGCCGTGCTGCGCGGCGTGAGCAGGATGCTAGCCAGCACTAACACGATGTTGAGCACGCTCGGCGCGATGCCCAGCAGGCCGCCGTTGGCAAACGTCACCGCCGACATCACGCACAAGGAAAATCCAACCAGCAGCGTGGGCATCGCGCGTGTCTGGGCGCGAGTCGTGATCCAGGCGATCGCCAGGTAGAGACTGGCCATGACTCCCAGCAGCACCAGCACACCGCTCACGATGGGTAAAGCCAAACCAAGGCTGGCAAGCACCACGGCGACATGAATACCTGCTAAGCTCAAGGCTAAGCGCTGGACAAGCAGATTACGTCGCCGCGTGTGCAGATCATCTAAAACCGCGCGCGATGGAGGGATTGCTGCCACAGGAATCTCCTTTAGCTACCAGCCGGATTATACGGCGCTGTTTTGGGACGCGGCGGTTTTCCACAGAACCGCTGTTCCTATTTCGCGGCTGTACTTTCAGCCTCCCAGGCCGATGCGGCAGCCGCGCAGCGTACGCCGGTCGGTAGTAAAGGCAAAGCTGGCGGAGGCGGTGAGTGGAACTTTGGAGCAGCTATGCGCGTATTGCCTCGTATGATGTATCGTTCTTTGCGTTCACTGCGCCGGCATCTACGGCTACGTCCGATCGTCGGGCTGCTGCTCGGCGCGATGCTGCTGCCGCTCCTGGGCAGCTGGTATGTTGCCTCGGCGACGGCTCAGCAGCGCTACACCGAGGCCGCACAGGTGCCCCAGCAGCGGGTCGCGATCGTTTTTGGCGCGGGCGTGCGGCCAGATGGACGCTTGAGCCGCATGCTGGCCGAGCGTGTGCAGGCCGCCAGCGACCTGTATCAGGCCGGACGCGTCGAGAAGTTGCTGATGACCGGCGACAATGGCCGCGTTGAGTACGACGAAGTGACCGCGATGAAGCGCTACGCGACTGAGCTGGGCGTCCGCGCCGAGGACATTACGCTTGACTACGCAGGATTTTCTACCTACGAAAGCTGCCTGCGGGCAAAAGACATTTTTGGCGTGGCCGAGGCCGTGCTGGTGACGCAGCGTTTTCATCTACCGCGCGCCGTGTACACCTGTCAGGTCCTCGGCATCGCCGCGACTGGGCTGGGCACACCCGACTGGGGCATTTATCGCGACGATCTGCTGGTGCAGTACACGCTGCGTGAGTCGCTGGCGACGCTCAAAGCGCTGTGGGATGTGCATGTCACCCG
>JAFAYS010000333.1 GCA_019240175.1 Chloroflexota bacterium
AGCGCGGTATCGCTATTCACGTCTTTTTGTGGAATCACCAGCGGGATCATAGCTGCCCAACCTTTGCTCCGCTCACCGCGCGGATGACTGCCAGCATCAGATCTTCTTTCTGCGGTAACACCATATCTTCCAGCGGACGCGCGCAGGGGATGATGCCGTCCTTGGCGGCTACGCGCGTGACCGGGCCACGCAACTGCGGCCAATAGCGCTCTTGCACCTGCGCCGCGACCTCCGCGCCCCAGCCGCCGGTCAGCGGCCCTTCTTCGACGACCACCAGCCGCCCGGAGCGCTCCAGCGCCTCGGCGAAACCGTCGTGGGGCAGCGGCTTGATGCAGCAGGGAATCAGCAGCTCACAGCTAATCTCGTGCTCAAGCAGCAGCTGCTCGGCGGCCTGCATCGCGATGCCGGCCATGCCACCGTAGCACAGAATCGTCGCGTCGCTATATTCGAAGTCGGTCAGCGAAAGATACAGCGTGTCGAGCGGGGCTTCACCTAGATGTCGGCAACTGAACAGTCCGGCGCGGCCAGCCTGGGGCGGGGCATGGAATTCGCCGTACATTACTTTGTTCTCGACAAAGAGGGTTGGCCCCGCTCCGTGGCGCGTGACATGAATCAGCGCCTCTCCAAGCTCGTGCAGGTGGCTGGGAGCCAGTATCGTCAGATCGCTAACCGACAAAAACAGCCGTTCCATGGTCTGGCTATGCGTCGGGCCATAGCCGCGCCTGCCGCCCATCGGCGTGCGAATCACCACCGGGCAGCGCGTTTGATCGTTGTACATCTGGCGGAACTTGGCGGCGTAGTTGATGATCTGATCCGCGCAGAGCGTGATGAAATCGCCGAACATGATTTCGACAATCGGGCGCATGCCGCGCAGCGCCATGCCGTTGGCAATGCCCACAATCGCGGCCTCACTAATCGGTGTGGTTAGCACGCGATCCGGCCAGCGGGTGCTCAGCCCATGCGAGACTTTGAACGCGCCGCCGTAGGGATCGATAATATCTTCGCCCAGCAGATACGTATCCGGGCAGTCTTCAAACAACTGGTGCAGCGCTCGATTCAGCACATGGACACAACGCTCAGTTCGCTGTTCAGTTCGCTGGATCATGCTTGCTTCCTACCACGAGATCGCACGCGCGCCCGCAAACGCCGCCGCCTGGGCGGTGCTTACTGCCTGCGCAATGCGTAGATGTGCCTGCTCTTCGATCCGCAGCCGCGTGTCGATGTCGATCTGATTCGCCAGCCGTCGCAGTGGATCGCGCGATCGCCACGCTTCAATCTCGGCGACATCGCGGTAATCGTCGCCTTTGCTGTGTGGGCAGAAGCGATAGGTGTCGAGCACCAGACAGAACGGCTTGCCCTGCTCCTCGATCGTAGCCCAGGCGTCGCCCGCCACCGCGTAGACTTCCTCGACCGAGTCCGGGCGGCAGTGCACCGTCTCGATATCGAAAGCCTGGGGCCGCGCCGCGATCTGACCGCTGAGCTGCAGCCGCTGCGGTGTGCTCTGGGCGTAGAAGTTGTTTTCGATCACAAACAAGATTGGGATCGACCACAGCGCCGCCAGATTGAAAGTTTCGTAGATCGTGCCTTCGCCCAGCGAGCCGTCACCGATAAAGACGGCAACTTTCGCGCGCGAGGCTTTGTATTTTTCCGCCAGCGCAATGCCGGTCGCGCAGGGCACGATGCCGCCGAGCACGCCGTTGGTGTAAAAGTTGCCGGCGAAAATATGCTGACTGCCGCCTTTGCCGCCGCACATGCCGATCTCGCGGCCCATAATCTCGGCCAGCAAACCCTCGACATCGTCGCTGTAGGCCAGATAATGGCCGTGGCAGCGGTGATTGCTGAAAACGATGTCTTCGGGGCCGAGGTGACTCAGCACGCCGACCGCGTTGGCTTCCTGCCCGATGTAGGCGTGCGTTGTGCCGAAGAGCTGGCCCTCGGAGAAAAGCTCAAGCACGCGCTCCTCGAACGCCCGAATCAGAAACATCTGGCGGTAGAACTGCTCCAGCCGCGTTGTCGCCAGCTCGATTGTCGCTAATGCTGTCATATGTCACCGCCTGATCTGTCCAGCAGCG
>JAFAYS010000740.1 GCA_019240175.1 Chloroflexota bacterium
CAAACAAAGGAACCGGGTGCCAGACCCAGAGGGTACCCCGGCGCACAAAAGAACAAAGACAGTAAGATTGTTTTGTTCTTTTGTTCCTTGGTTCTCTTGTTCCCTAGAACCCGTGGTATCCTGTAACCAGTCAAGTGAAAGGAGCAGCCGATGCGACTGAGTGAAGATAAAGTGCGCCGGATTGCCGAGCGTATCATCGATGGGCTGGCCGAGCGCGAGCTGGTTTCCTACACGGATCAGTCACGCGATGCGCGGGCTAATCGTGTTAAAGCGGTCTACGAAGTGCTCATTCCGGACCTGCAAGCGGAAGAAGGGATCGACGCGGAGGTTGAGCGGATTCTGGCCACCTACTCGCGAACGCTGCGGCCCGTCGAGCAGGATGTGCTGCGCCGCAAGCACAAAGAAGAGGTCGCGCGCAAACGTAAGTTTATTCTGTGAGCTGTGCGTGATGCTGGGGTCTGGCTGCAACACTCGGCGGCGGCGAGGCGTCCTATGGCACGTGCTGTAGATTGGCACGCCTAGGAGGGAAACCCATGACTAACAACAATAACCCCGAGTCCACGCCGAGCGCGCGCTCCTGGACCGAAGAGATTGAAGTTGCGGCGAATCAGGTTGTCGAGCAGGTGCAAAATCTGGTCCGCGAGGGTAATGTTCGCCGGCTGATCATCAAGCACGAGGGCAACACTGTGCTTGAGGTACCCGTGACGATCGCGGCGATCGCTGGTGTGGCTGCGCTCTACATGGCTCCGCTGCTGGCCGCGCTGGGTGCGCTGGCCGGACTTGTTGCGCGCGTGCAGGTTGTGGTGGAGCGCGAGGGCGACAAGCCCGAGACTGTTGACATCAACCCGTCCGATACACCATCGCTGTCGCTCGACCCGACGCTGACCACGGTGTCCGAGAACGAAGCCGAGACCGGCGGTGTTACTCAGCGGCTAGACTAAGCCAGGCAATTCAGTTGAGGTTGAATCGTAAGGGCGTCAGGTATGACGTCCTTGCTGTTTTTTTTGGGTGGCTAAAATTGAGGTAGGGCGTGATACATCACGCCCCTGGTTGAACGACGATCTCGGCATTCTCGCTGAATTATGCTATGACACCACGCGAATGAATTTGCGCTTACCGACCTGCACCACGTATTCGCTGCCCGGCTCGATCAGCGTGTCCTGGCTTTCGACGCGGTTGCCGTTGATGCGCACGCCGCCGCCCGCGATCAGCCGCCGCGCCTCGCTCTTGCTGCCGGCAATCTGCGCGCCGGCCAGCACGTCCACGATGCTGGTTGGATTGGCGATGCGATATTCCGGCATCTCCTCCGGGATCTCGCGCTTCTGAATCGTGCGGATGAAATATTCCTCGCCCTCGCGCGCCGCATCGGCGTTGTGGAACTGCGTCACGACCTCGCGCGCCAGACGCATTTTGAGATCGCGAGGATTGGTGCCCTGCTGTAGCGCTGCCCGCATCTGCTCAATCTCGGCCATCGGCACGTCGGTGACGTTGACGAAGTACGGCATGATCACGGCGTCGCTCGTGGCCATCACGCGACCGTACATCTCCTGAGGCGGCGTCGTCAGATCGATCGTGTTGTTGAACGACTTCGACATTTTGCGGCCATCGGTGCCGATCAGCAGCGGCGTGAGAAACACCTGCTGCGGCTCCAGGCCCATCGATTTCATGAGCTCACGTCCGGCCAGAATATTGAACTTTTGATCCGTGCCGCCAAACTCAACATCCGAGTTGATCGCCACCGAGTCGTAGGCTTGCAGCAGCGGGTACATCAGCTCCATCATCGAGAGCGGGCTTTCGGAGTCGAAGCGCTTGCGGAACGTTTCGTGCGCCATCAACTGCTGCATCGTGAAGCGCGACGTGAGATTAAACACATCCGCCAGCGTGAAACTGCCGAACCACTCGCTCTGCCAGCGTACCTCGGTGCGATCGCGGTCGACAATATGAAAGAACTGCTGGACGTAGGTCTCGGCGTTGATGCGCACCTGCTCGGCGGTGAGCATGGTTCGTGATTGATCACGTCCGCTGGGATCGCCCACCTGTGCCGTCCAGTCGCCGACGATCAGCACCACCGTATGGCCCAGCTCTTGAAACTGGCGCAGCTTGCGCAGACCGACCGCGTGGCCGATGTGCAGATCGGGCTTGGAAGGATCGAATCCCATTTTGAGCCGTAGTGATTTGCCTGACTTCAGCTTTTCGCGCAGCTCCGCCTCGACGATCACCTCGGCGACGCCGCGCGTAAGCAGTTGATCAATGTCCATTTAATCTGCCTCACTTGTACAAAATATAAATCCTTAGAGAACAAAGGAACAAAGAACAAACCTCAATACTGCTTGTTTTGAGCTTTGTTCTGCATGGTTCTTCCTATAAGAGTTGCGCGCCTCAACAATCGATGGCACGCCGGACAAAACAAAACGAGCGTGGGATGGTTCCACGCTCGTTCGATCTGATTCAGTAGCTACTGCTGATCGTGGAACACGCCGCCTAGGCCTGCTGCAAATACGCGTAGGCATACGTGTCGATCAGGGTATGCTGATGAATAATTGTTGTCTGTGTTTGCATTTCAATCACCGTGCGCTGCATCTTAGCAGACGCGTTCAGCCGTGTCAATCAGGCGGGCTGTTTGGCGCGGCTGGGCTGCTTGGTTGCGCGCTTGGTTGTGCTGGTCTTGGTCGTTGTTTTGGCCGTCGATTTGGTTGCAGCTTTCGCCGTCGATTTGGTTGCGGTTTTGGTCGCAGCCTTGGTCGTTTTGCCGTTGCTGGCGGCGCTCTTGGCCGTCCGGGTCGTCTTCTTCTCGGCCTTGGCGGTGGGCTCCGGCTTAGGCAGCGCCTCGACCTCGGCATCGGTCAGGATGCGTGGCATGGTGCCGTCGGCAGGCAGTTTCTCGATGTAGCGGCAGCGCGGATAGCCGGTACAGCTCAGGAATGGGCCGTAGCGTCCCTGCTTGAGCGCCAGATGATGACCCGACTCAGGACAGATGCGATCGGTGATCTGCGCGGGCGGCTTGGGCTGCCCACTGCGATCCAGCTTCTGGATCGTTTTGCAGTCGGGATAGTCGGAGCACGCCAGATACGGACCCCAGCGCCCCGACTTACGAATCATCGGCTTGTCGCACTTGGGGCAGTGATGCTCGGTAACCTGCTCGGCCACCACCAGGCCGCCGTCGTTGGTCTTGGCCAGATTGCGAATATTCTTGCAGTCGGGATAGCCGGTGCAGGCCAGGAATGGTCCGAAGCGTCCCTGCTTGATTGCCATCGGACGACCGCACTTGTCGCAGATCTGTTCGCCGTCGGCCAGCTTGGGCTGCTCGGCTAGCTGCACGCGGCCTTCCGCGTCGCGCGCGAGGTCGCCGGTGAAGCTGCACTCAGGATGGCGTGTGCAGGCCAGGAACTCGCCGTTGCGGCCCCATTTGATGCCTAGCGGCGCGCCGCAGGTCGGGCAGGGAATGTCGGTCTCGACGGTCTCGCCCTTGACGCCGCGCATCTCGCTCTTGGCCCGCGCGATCGTTTGTTCGAAGGGATCGTAGAAGCCCTTGATCACCGGCACCCACTGGCGCTCGCCCTCGGCAATATCGTCGAGCTGCTGCTCCATCTGCGAGGTGAAGTTGTAGTCGACGATGTCCGAAAAGTGCTGCACCAGCAGATCAGTCACTACGCGGCCCAGCGAGGTCGGCACCAGCTTCTTCTCGACGACCGTCGCGTACTCGCGGGCTTGAATCGTCGAAATCGTGGGCGCGTAGGTTGAGGGCCGTCCGATGCCCAGCTTTTCCAGCTCCTTGACCAGCGAGGCCTCGGTGTAGCGCGGCGGCGGCTGCGTCCAGTGCTGCAGCGCCAGCAGCTCAATCAACCGCAGCAGCTCGCCCTCGCTCAGCGGCGGCAGGATCGCCTCTTTGTCCTCGTCTTCCTCGCCCTCATCCAGACCGACGTTATACACCGCCAGGAAGCCTGGGAACTTGAGTACCGAGCCGGTGGCGCGGAAAAGATACGGCGGCGTGCCGCTGCCGCTCAGACGCCTGCCAGCCGCGATGTCCACGCTGGTGCTGTCAAAGATCGCTGCGGCCATCTGCGAGGCCACAAAGCGCTTCCAGATCAGTTCATACAGCCGGTACTGATCGCGATTCAAGACCGTGCGCAGGTTGGCCGGCTCGCGCTGCACTCCCGTCGGGCGGATCGCCTCGTGGGCCTCCTGCGCGCCCTTGGTGCGGGTTTTGTACACATTGGGCTTAGCCGGAACGTACTCCTCGCCGTATTTCTTGGCGATCAGCGCGCGCGCCTCGTTCTGCGCCAGCTGCGAGACGCTCAGCGAGTCGGTACGCATGTAGGTGATCAAGCCCACCGTGCCCTCGTTGCCGACATCGACGCCCTCGTACAGCTGCTGCGCGACCATCATGGTTTTTTTCGCGCCGAAGCCTAGCTTGCGGCTGGCCTCCTGCTGCAGCGTCGAGGTGGTGAACGGTGGCGCAGGCGTGCGCTTCTTGTCTTTGCGCGTGACTTTCTGGATCTGGAAGGCCGCGCCGTCGAGATCCTTGACGATCACATCGGCTGCGTCTTTGTCGCCGATGTCGAACTTGCCCAGCTTTTTGCCGGCGCGCTCGACCATCACCGCGCGGAACAGGCGATCGTTGCCCTGCTGTTTGCGCAGGTCGGCCTCGATCGTCCAGTATTCTTGCGGCTTGAAGTCTTCGATCTCACGCTCACGATCGACCACCAGCCGCACCGCAACCGATTGGACGCGCCCCGCCGACAGCCCGCGCTTGACTTTTTCCCACAGCAGCGGCGACAGCCGGTAGCCCACCAGCCGATCAAGCACGCGCCGGGCCTGCTGAGCGTCCACCAGCCGCGTATCGATCTGGCGCGGATGCGCTACCGCGTCTTGCACGGCGCTCTTGGTGATCTCATGGAATGTGACCCGATACACCGGCTTGCTCTTGGGTACACGTAGTACCTCCAGCACATGCCAGGCGATCGCTTCGCCCTCGCGGTCTGGGTCGGTCGCCAGATAGACGGCATCGGCGCTCTTAGCCGCGCTGCGCAGCTCGCTGACGACCTTGGATTTATCGCTGGGAATCTCGTACTCGGGTGAGAAACCGTGGTCGGGATCGACGCCCAGCTTGCTCTTAGGCAGATCGCGCACGTGGCCAATCGATGCTTGGACTTTATAGCCGGGGCCAAGATATTTTTGAATCGTTTTCGCTTTAGTCAGCGACTCAACGATAAGAAGTTTATAGCTCATGAACCAGGGCGCTCCTTTCGGAGAAACAAACAGGCCGGGAACCAACGGCTCGACCGGCCTTGCTGTTGCACTATACTGCCTGAAACTACGGGTGTCAAGCTATTTTGGTTCTCTCGACGTGGCTGCGGGCGGCTTGGCGGCTTAAAAAGCTGTGGGGCTAGCTAAAGCCAGCCCCACAAGACGACGATTGATAGTACGTGCTACGGCGCGCGGACGCCGAGCACAACCGTCATGCCTGGCTCAATCGCTGTGCCCGCGCCTGGGCTGTGGCTGACGACCGCGTATGGCGGGAACGCGTTGTACAGATCGCCCAGCCGGTCCTGGCCCTGGTAATCCACGACCACGCTGGTCACGCCCAGGCTGGCCAGCAGATCGCGGGCCTGGTTCTCGCCAAGGCCGATCAGGTTCGGGATACGCGGCACCGGTCGCGCGGTGGGCTCGGCTGGCGGGCCGCCCGGCTGTCCGGGTTCAGGCAGCGCGGTCGGAACTAGCAGCGGATCTTGCGTCGGCTTCGGCTCCGGCGTTGGACTGGCGACCGCCTCAGCGGTACAGCGCTCACGCGGCGCGCTGCCGCTCAGCTCCTCGTCGTCGCCGCCGATGCTGAAGGTCGTATCGACGATCTTCTCTTCATCCGACGACTTGGGCAAGTTCCATACGCGCATCGTGACCAGGCGATCGCCGTAGCTCACGCCCTCGACCGGCAGACACACGCCGCCGTCGCCTGTGCGCACAACCTTGACCGAGCGATACAGATCGCAGCTGGCACCGGTGTCGCCCTCAAGCATCTCGGGTGTGAACCATTCGCTAGAGCGCTGCCCGAAGCTGCCGCCGATCTTGCAGATCTTGCGCTCGACCGCGCCGTACTCGGCGGGGCTGGGGAAGTCCAGCGGCTTGCTTAGGTCTTCGCCGCGCAGGAAGCGATCGATTTCGGGATCTTTGAACAGCGACTCCATGATGCGCTGCCAGATGATGCCGCCGCCCTGCGTACTTTCCACGCGCTCGGTCTTCTCGTTATTGTTGTTGCCGGTCCACACACCGACCGTCACATACGGCGTAAAGCCCATCGCCCAGGCGTCGCGGAAATCGTCGGTGGTGCCGGTCTTGGCGTGCGTAGGCCGCGACAGGTTGAGCGGATTGTTGCGGCCAAACATCGGCGTGCGGGCATTGTTATCGCCCATAAAGTCGCGCACGATCGCCACCTTCGCAGGATCGACAACCTGCTCGTTCGGGCCGGCCTGGAAATCGCGCAGCACTTTGCCGTCGCGGTCGGTGATCTTGAGGATCGGCTCGGCCTTGATGTAGCGCCCGTCGTTGGCCAGCGTGTTGTAGGCGGTCGTCAGGTCGAGCAGCGTGACTTCGCCGCCGCCCAGCGTCATCGCCAGGCCGTAGAAGCTATCGTCGCGCTGAAGGCCGGTGATGCCCATGCGGTGCAGCATCTCGCGCGTCGGACCGACGCCGGCACGCTTAAGCGCGACCACCGCCGGAATATTGAGCGAGTTCGCCAGACCCTCGCGCATGCGCAGCGGCCCGTGCCACTTCTGGTCGTAGTTCTTGGGGCAGAACCAGTAGGCGTCAGGGCTGGGAGCGCACTTCTTGAGATTGGCATCGCTGGCACCGCCGCGCACCGGGAACTTGGTCTCGACGTCCCACAGCACCGAGCCAGGCGTAAGCGAGCCCTGGACCATCGCCGAAAGATAGGTGAACGGCTTGAGCGCGGAGCCCGGCTGGCGCTCGCGGGTGGCCACGTTGACGTTGCCGTCAAGCACATTGCCTTCTTCGCCCTCGGTCTCGGTCGCCTTGACGGCGTTATAGTCGATCGAGCCAACCATGCTCAAGATCTGACCGGTACCCGGCTGCTGGATCACCACGGCGGCGTTGTGAATATTGCGCTCTTCTTCTTCCAGCTCCTGGATGCGCGTTTTGGCCTCGCGCTCGGCGATCTCCTGGATGTTCAGATCCAGCGTCGTAGTGATATTCAGACCGCCCTGATTGGCCAGCAGCGGCCCGATCTCGGGATCGTTTTCCAGCGCCTGGCGCACATGAAAGACGAAGTGCGGCGCGCGCAGGCTGACCTGCTGATCGGCAAAGGTCAGATCCTGGGCGATCGCCTCGCGCGCTTCTTTTTCGGTGACCATGTTGTTGCGCACCATCTGGCGCAGCACATCGACCTGGCGCGCGCGCGTGGGGGTGATGCCGCGTGGCAGCGGGCTTTCCACGTCGAGCCAGGTGTCTTTCTTGAGCGCAACGCCCTTCAAGATCTGGCCGTTCTCCAGGTACTGCATTGGGTTGTAGAGCGTGGGCAACTGGGGCACGCCGGCCAGCAGCGAGGCCTGGTTCAGGTTCAGGTCCTTGGCGTTCACGCCGAAATAGCCCCGCGACGCCGCCTGGATGCCGTAGGCCAGGTTGCCATAGGGAATTTCGTTGAGATACATCTCAAGGATCTGATCCTTGGAGTACTGGTCGGTAAGCTGCTGGGCCAGCACGGCCTCTTTGATCTTGCGCTGGTAGCCTTCCTGGCGCTCGGCTTCGGTCAGCACAGCCAGCTTGATGAACTGCTGGGTGATCGTCGACGCGCCCGAGACCGTCTCGCCGTTGATGTAGTTGCGGTAGAAGGCTTTGGCAATGCCCAGGTAATCGACGCCGGGATTGGTCCAGAAATTCTTGTCCTCGATCGCAACTGTGCCGTTCTTGAGATCGTCGGCGATCTGATCCAGCTTGACCGGATCGCGACGGCCTGTCGAGATGAACTCGTAGAGCAGCGTGCCGTTGCGATCAAAGATGCGCGAGGTTTGGAATGGCTTGTACTCGTGGAGCGTTTCCAGGCGCGGCTTCAGCTCGTCGGCGGTCTGCAAGTAGTACACGCCGCCAGCCGCAGCGCCGACCGACGGGACCAGCAGGCCAACCAGCAGGAGTGCCAGCAGGCCGTAGAGCAGCACGCGCCCGCGACCGCCGACACTGCGACCGTTGTGCAACAGCTGCGGCGGCGCTTTGTAGCGGCGTGGAGGCTCGTTTGCGCCGCGACGCATCGCCGGGCCGCGATAGGGCCCATGCCCGTTTCTGCGATTCGAGTGTGATGCCATGTATTATTTCCTACAGAATGTTATACGAATGGCGCGCTGGGGCGCCGGTTTTTCCCGCGCAGCCGGTACCGCTGCGCTCGCTGCTCCTATTCTACCAAGTATTTTGCCGCCAACCGCCGATCAATACTTATAAACTCCTGATAGCGGTGGGCATACAAAGAGGCGAGGAACATGTCCTCGCCTTTTACGGTCGATCGTGTTTGGCCGCAGCTTAGCGATAGCGCTCCTGGAGCTGCTGGCCGGCCTCTGAGATCTGGCCCACGGCATCCTCGCTGCCCGGTCGGACGAGCTTGTGATACAGGCCGACGGCAAAGAAGGTCGGCGGCCACTTGCCGACGAAGTCCGCCCAGTTCTTCTTGCCGGCGAGCTGGAAGCCTGCCGACAACAGGATCGAAACGATGCCGAGCGTGTACCAGAGCTGACCAGGGATCTGATCAACAACCTGGAAG
>JAFAYS010000771.1 GCA_019240175.1 Chloroflexota bacterium
CGAGAAGACCTACGTCGCGGCAGCCTTTCCCAGTGCCTGTGGCAAGACCAACTTCGCGATGCTGATCCCGCCCGCCGGCATGGACGGCTGGAAGGTCACCACGGTCGGTGACGATATCGCCTGGATCAAGCCGGGCGCGGACGGCAAACTGTATGCGATCAATCCCGAGGCCGGCTACTTCGGCGTCGCGCCCGGCACCTCCGAGGCCACTAACCCGAACGCGATGGCCGCATTGAGCCGCAACACGATCTTCACCAACGTCGCGCTGACGCCGGACGGCGACGTGTGGTGGGAAGGCATGACCAAAACGCCGCCGGTCAGGTTGATCGATTGGACCGGCCAGCCGTGGACGCCCGACTGTGGCCGCAAGGCTGCGCACGCCAACGCGCGCTTTACCGCGCCAGCCAGCCAGTGCCCCTCGATCGATCCCGCCTGGGAAGATCCGCAGGGTGTGCCGATCAAAGCGTTCATCTTTGGCGGACGGCGCAGCACGCTGATGCCGCTGGTATATCAGGCCTTCAACTGGACATATGGCGTGTATCTGGCGGCCACCATGGGCTCAGAGACGACCGCCGCTGCCGCCGGTACACTCGGTCAGGTGCGGCGCGACCCCTTCGCGATGCTGCCCTTTTGCGGCTACCACATGGCCGACTACTTCAATCACTGGCTCCAGTTTGGCCGCACGATCCCCAACCCGCCGCGCATCTTCAGCGTCAACTGGTTCCGCACCGATGCGCAGGGCCGCTTCTTGTGGCCCGGCTTCGGCGAGAATATGCGCGTGCTCAAGTGGATTGTCGAGCGCGCGAACGGCCACGCGGTCAGCATCGAAAGCGCGCTGGGCTGGATGCCGCGCTACGAGGATTTGGACTGGACCGAACTGGACGATTTCGGGCCGCAGCGCTTCCAGGAGCTGATGGCGGTCGACCGGGAGCAGTGGAACGCCGAGATCGTCTCGCACGAGGAGCTGTTCATCAAGCTCTACGATCGGCTCCCCAAGGAACTGCTCGCCGTCCGCGATCTAATCCTGTCGAGCTTGTGGCGTTCACCGGAGCACTGGGAGATCTAGTCCTGATGTAGACATACTGGATACTGAGCTGGGCGAGGCTGTGAGGAAATCCCTCACGGCCTCATCGTGTGGAGCCATGGTCGCAACTAGACATAAATCATTGACGACCTCGATCGGTGCCGATACAGTACGACTCACTGCGGCGGTTCATCTTCGTTCCGTGAATTGCCAACCTCCTGCAAAATATCGCTGGCCGTACCAAGGCCGGCTGTGAGGGCCTATTCCGGTAGCGATCTCTGCACGCGCCGTGGTTCGTTCGCTCCGGTCGCGATCGGCTCAGGCGCTACACTACCCAGGAAACGCAAGGAACCCGTATGATCGATATTCTGCTGAAAAACCCGCTGCTACTCCTGTTTCTGGTCTCGGCGATCGGCTATGCCTTAGGACGCTTGACCATTGGCGGCAGCAGCCTGGGCGTCGCGGCGGTCTTGTTCGTTGGCCTGGCCTTTGGCGCACTGCATCCTGACCTCAAGTTACCTGATCTGATCTACCAGTTTGGCCTGGTCGTCTTCGTCTATACGATCGGCCTGAGCAGCGGCCAGCAGTTCTTCCGCTCGCTTGGGCGCAAGGGACTCCGCGATAACCTGCTGGTGCTTGGCCTGCTCACGGGCGCGACCGGCCTGACCGTCTGTCTGGGCTGGCTGCTGCGGCTCACACCGGCCCAGACAGCGGGCGTGTTCACGGGCAGCCTGACGAATACTGCGGCGCTCGCTGGTGTGCTGGACTATCTCAAAACCTCTGTTCCCGAAGCACTGCGGGATCAACTGCTCGCCGAGCCCGTGGTCGGCTTCTCGATCACCTATCCGATGGGCGTGATCGGCATGATCCTGGTCATCAGTCTGCTACGCTGGTTCTGGCACATCGACCTGCGCCACGAAGCGCAGGATGGACATTCGCCGGCAGCGGGTGCCCTTGGGGCGCAGCGCCTGCTGACGCGCACCGTCGCGGTAACCCGACCTGACGTCGCGGGTACGACGGTGCGGGCATTGCTCAGCAATCATCCCTGGGATATCACCTTTGGCCGCGTGCGACAGGGAGGCCGGCTGGCCCTTGCAACCGGTCAAACCCAGCTCAATCTCGGCGACCTGATCACGGTCATCGGGCCACACGACGCGCTCCAGGCCATGACGAGTCATCTGGGTGAGCCGAGCGATCAGCATCTGGATGCTGACCGCAGCGAGTTCGATTTTCGGCGCATCTTTGTGTCGAATCCGGCGATCGCGGGCCGTTGTGTACGCGACCTGCGGCTGCATGAACAGTTTGGCGCGTTCATTACCCGTGTGCGGCGTGGCGACAGCGAGTTCGTGGCCCACGGCGATAGCATCCTGGAACTGGGCGACCGTGTACGCGTGATCGCGCGGCCTGCACAGATGGAGGCGGTGAGCCGCTTTTTCGGTGACTCGTACCGTGCGCTGAGCGAGATCGATATGCTGACCTTCCCGCTCGGCCTGGCGCTGGGTCTGGTGATCGGCATGATTCCGCTGCCGCTGCCAGGCGGTATGGTGATCACGCTGGGTTTCGCTGGTGGGCCGCTGGTGGTGGCGCTGATCCTGGGCGCGCTGGAGCGCACGGGGCCACTGGTCTGGAATCTGCCCTACAGCGCGAATCTGACGCTCCGTCAGCTTGGCCTGATCTTGTTCCTGGCGGGTGTCGGCACACGCTCGGGCTATGCGTTCATGACGACGTTCCAGCAGGGTGGGGGACTGATCATCTTTGCCGCCGGTCTGCTCATCACGGTCAGTGTGGCCCTGGCAATGCTCGTGATCGGCTATCGGCTGCTCAAGATCCCGATGAGTCTGTTGCTGGGCATGCTGGCTGGCCTGCAAACACAGCCGGCGCTGCTCGGCTTTGCGCTGGAGCAGACGGACAATGATCTGCCCAACGTGGGCTATGCCGCCGTCTACCCCGCCGCGCTGATCTTCAAAATCGTGTGTGCGCAGCTCATTCTGGCGCTGATGGGTTGATGCCGTGCGCACTCGTGTTGGAGCGGCCTGTCGGCGGAGCACGCTGACAGGCCGCGCGGACGTAGCGCCGCCGCGCGGTGATCCAGCTGACCGGCGAGCCGTTCCACTTCGGGATCCGACAACACGCTGCCGGTGCGTGAGCGCGTCGCCGAGTTGCTGGTGTCATGCGGCCTGGGGCTGGGGGAGGAGTGCAGCTTCAGCCCGAAGATATATCGCACCCGCGCGATGGCAAAGCCCGCTGCCGCGCGGATTCCGACGAAGTAGCCACATCGAAGCCCTCCACCAGCGCGGATTTGCGATCGCGCCCTTGAGGAAGCCCGCGACGGGCCTTAATATGGCCAGGGTCGGCGTGCCCATCAGTCCGATCGAGCTGATCGTCTTTCCCGCGCTGACGCTGGTGAATCTGATCCTGGGTGTGCTCCTGCTGAAGCATATCCATGTGCCGGCACGCACACCACGCGCCGCGTAGCGT
>JAFAYS010000881.1 GCA_019240175.1 Chloroflexota bacterium
CGCATCTCGCTCGGCCCGCCGATCGCGAACACGCAGCTGTATGTGCTGGACCAGCGGCAGCGTCTGGTGCCGGTCGGGGTGGTGGGCGAGCTGTACATCGGCGGTGACGGCGTGGCGCGCGGCTACCTCAATCGCCCAGCTCTGACCGCTGAGCGTTTCATTCCCGATCCGTTCAGCGATCAACCAGGATCGCGGCTGTACCGCACCGGCGACCTGGTGCGCTACCGCTACGACGGCACACTAGAGTTTCATGGCCGTGCCGATCACCAGATCAAGCTGCGTGGCTTCCGCATCGAGCTCGGCGAGATCGAGACCGCGCTGCGCCAACATCCGGCTATTCGCGAAGCGATCGTGGTAGCGCGCGCAGATAACGGGAGCGAGCCGCGGCTGGTTGCCTACATAGAACCTAGAACCCAGAACCTAGAACCTAACGGAGAACAAGCGAACAAAGAAACAAAGGAACAAAACAGTACCAAAACCCCCTCGCCTGTCGCAACGGGAGAGGGGGGGCAGGGGGGTGAGGGCCTGCTTCCCGATCTTCGTGCTTTCCTGCGCCAGCGTTTGCCGGAGTATATGCTGCCCAGCGCGTGGGTCTTCCTCGACGCGCTGCCGCTGACGGCCAACGGCAAGCTCGATCGCAAAGCGCTGCCGGTGCCGGAGCGCAGCCAGGCGCAGAGCACAGAGCTCATTGCGCCGCGCACACCAACCGAGGCGACGCTGGCGGAGATCTGGCGTGAGCTGCTCGGGATCGCACAGGTTGGCGTGCATGACAACTTCTTCGATCACGGCGGGCACTCGTTGCTCGGGGCGCAGCTCGTGTCGCGGGTGCGGAAAATGTTTAGCGTCGAGCTGCCGCTGAGCAGCTTCATTGAGCAGCCAAACATCGCGAGCTTGGCGGCGATCATCGATCAGCAGCAGAGCCAGCCAGCCCCGCGCGCGCCTGACAAAATCCAGAGCATTCCACGACGGGGCCGCAACATCGGGCGGATCACAGCCCAGATCGATCAGCTCTCCGAAAGCGAAGCCAAACAGCTGCTTGAGGAGAAACGGCTAGCCAAAAAAAGGGACTCCCATGAGTGACGCTTCGGATCAGATGGATACGCTTTCTCCCGAAAAGCGCGAGTTGCTTGAGTTGCTGCTGGCAGAAGGAGGCGATCAGCTTGACATGTTGCCGCTTTCCTTCGCGCAGCAGCGTATGTGGCTGCTCAATCAGCTTGAGCCGGACAGCTCACTCTATAATATGCCGGCTGCCGTGCGCCTGATCGGCGATCTGAACGTGGCGGCCCTGGAGGGCAGCCTGAATCAGATCATCCAGCGTCACGAGATCCTGCACACAACGTTCCAGCTGGTCGACGATCAGCCGGTGCAGATCATTCATCCCTGGCAGCCGCTCACGTTGCCGGTGCAGGACCTGCGCGCGCTGGGCGGTAATGATCCCGCCGCACTTCAGCGACTCGCTGTGCAAGAAGCGCGACGACCCTTCGATCTGGTTCACGGGCCGCTGCTGCGCGCATCTTTGCTCCAGACGGCGGCCCACGAACATGTTTTGCTCCTGACGCTGCATCATATTGTCGCCGACGGCTGGTCGATCACGATCTTGATTCAGGAGCTGGCAGCGTTCTATCGTGCTTTCGTGGACGGCACGGAGCCGGATGTGCCGGAGCTGCCGATCCAGTACGCCGACTACGCCGTCTGGCAGCGGGAGCAGCTGAGCCAGGATCAGCCGGGCAATCTGCTGGACGAGCAGCTAGCCTACTGGCGACACCAGCTCGATCCAGCGGGTAGCGGTGAGTTGCCGGTGCTGGATCTGCCGACCGATCGCCCGCGCCCGGCCATGCAAAGCTACCGTGGCGCGCGCTACCCACTTGCGATCTCGCAGCCGGTGACACAGGCGATCAAAGATCTCAGCCGCAGCGAAAACGTCACGCCGTTTATGACGTTGGTCGCGGCCTTCAATACACTGCTGTTCCGCTATACCGGCCAGCGCGATCTGCTGATCGGCACGCCCACCGCCAGCCGGACGCAAGACGAGATCGAGGGTTTGATCGGCTGCTTCGTCAACACGCTGGTGCTGCGTACCACGGTCGTGGGCAATCCAGCGTTCCGCGATCTGCTGCGACAGGCGCGTGCTACGCTGCTCGGCGCGTACAATCATCAAGATCTGCCGTTTGAGATGCTGGTGGAGGCGCTGCACATCGAGCGCGACCTGAGCCGAGCGCCGCTTGTCCAGGTGATGTTTGCCTTTCACAATCGTCCGTTTCCTGCGCTGGCGCTGCCTGGCCTTGACCTGGAACTGCTGGACGTCGAGACCGGCACCGCCAAGTTCGATCTCACGTTTTCGCTGGAAGACGCTGCCGATGGCCTGCGCGGGGAGATCGAGTACAACACCGATCTGTTTGATCAGCCGACGATCGCGCGCATGGCCGAGCATTTCCAGCTGGTGCTGGCGGCGATTGTTGCGAATCCCGACGTCAAGATCGCGGATCTGCCATTGCTGACGATCGCCGAGCAGCAGCAGTTTGCCGAGTGGAATCGCACGCAGGTTGCTACGCCGCACGCGTGCCTGCACCGCCTGGTTGAGATGCAGGCCACAAGCGCGCCGGAGGTGATCGCCGTGAGCCATGCGGGCCGCACGCTGACCTATGCTGAGCTGGATCGGCAAGCCAATCAGATTGCCCGCCACCTGCAAAAGCTGGGCATCGCGCCGGAGATGCGGGTTGGCGTATGTCTGGATCGTTCACCGGATCTGATCGTCGCGCTGGTGGGCATTCTCAAAGCCGGCGGCTGCTACGTGCCGCTTGATCCGGCCTATCCCCAGGAGCGCCTGGCGTTCTTGATCCGTGATGCCCAGATCTCAATTCTGGTGACCGAGCGCCCGTTCGACGCCCACCTGCCGGCTCACGTCGCGCAGATTGTCTACCTGGATCAGGACTGGCCGCAGATCAACGCATACCCGACGACCGCGCCCGACAGCCGGATAACGCCCGACAATCTGGCGTATGTGATCTACACCTCGGGCTCGACCGGCCAGCCCAAAGGCGTCGCCGTGACGCATCGCAGCGTCGCCAATCTTGTCGACTGGCACTGCCGCACGTTTGCGCTGCGCAGCGACGACCGCACGACGCAGATCGCCGGTATGGCCTTCGACGCGATGGCCTGGGAGGTTTGGCCGGCGCTGGCGGCAGGCGCGGCCCTGGTGATCCCCGACGACGAAACTCGCGCCACGCCGGCGCTGCTTCAGGCGTGGCTGCGCGAGCAGGAGATCACGATCAGCTTCGTGCCCACGCCGCTGACCGAGCGGCTGCTCGCGCTGGACTGGCACGCGCCGCTTGCGCTGCGCACGCTGCTCACGGGCGGCGACCGGCTGCATATCGCGCCGCCCGTGACACTGTCGTTTACGCTGGTCAACAACTACGGCCCGACCGAGGCCACGATCGTCGCAACATCGGGCAGCGTGCCGCCTACCAGCTCGGATGCGCCGCCGTCGATCGGACGTCCAATCAGCAATACCGAGATCTATTTGCTGAGCGCACAGCTTCAGCCGGTGCCGCTGGGCGTGCTCGGCGAAGTGTATATCGGCGGTGGGCAGCTGGCGCGTGGCTATCTCAACCGGCCTGATCTCACTGCCGCGCGCTTCATCCCCGATTTGTTCAGTCAGATCCCAGGATCGCGGCTGTACCGCACCGGTGACCTGGCGCGCTATCGAGCCGACGGGACGATCGAGTTTGTGGGCCGCGTGGATCAGCAGGTCAAGCTGCGCGGCTTCCGCATTGAGCTCGGCGAGATCGAGGCGACGCTGGTGGAGCATCCCCAGGTGCGCGAGGCCGTGGTGCTGCTGCGCCAGGCGGCTAGCGGCGATCGGCGGCTGGTGGCGTATGTTGTCGGGGAACAAACGAACAAACGAACAAAGGAACAAGGGAACAAAGAACAACAGGATCATCAAGATTTGTCTCTTCTCCCCTCGCCTACCGCAGTGGGAGAGGGGTTGGGGGTGAGGGCCTCGGGTGAGGGCCTGATTGCTGCTCTCCGTGCTCACCTCGGCGCGCACCTGCCGGACTACATGGTGCCGAGCGGCTTTGTGCTGCTTGACGAACTGCCGCTGACGCCCAACGGTAAGGTCGATCAGCGTGCGCTGCTGGCCGTCGATCTGGCGGAGATCGAGGTGCAGCACGCGTTCGTCGCGCCACGCACGCCAACCGAGGAGCTGGTCGCTGCGCTGTGGCGTGAGCTGCTGCGCGGGGTGCCCTCCGGGCCTGGCCCCCGTGAGCAGATCGGTACGCAGGATAACTTCTTCGAGCTTGGCGGTCACTCGCTGCTGGCTACCCAGGTGACCGCGCGGCTACGACAGGTCTTTGGCGTGGAGCTACCAGTGCGTGCGCTGTTTGAAGCGCCGACCGTGGCCGGGCTAGCCAAGCGCATTGAGCAGACGCAGCAGGCCGAGGCTGTGCCGCCGATTGTGCCGATCTCACGTGCCGGCGACCTGCCACTGTCGTTTGCTCAGGAGCGGCTCTGGTTTTTGAACCAGCTCGATCCGGGAAGCGCAGCCTTTAATCTGCCCTACTACGTTCAGCTGCGCGGAGCGCTGGATGTGAGCGCGCTTGAGGGCAGCCTTAACACGATCATCCAGCGCCATGAGGTGCTGCGTACAACTTTTCCACCAGTAGCCGGACAGCCTGTCCAGCGGATCGTGCCGGAGCTATCGCTGCACCTACAGCTTATCGATCTTCGTCAACATGCGCCCGACCAGCGCCAGTCTGAACTGCGCCGGCTTATCGAGAGCGAGTCGCGGCAATCCTTCAATCTGCTGGACGATGTGCTCCTGCGGGCAAAGCTCGTTCAGCTTGCCGACGATGAGCATGTGCTCCTGCTGACAATGCATCATATCGTGGCGGATGGCTGGTCGCAGGCTGTGTTCACGCGGGAGCTGAGCGCGCTGTATGCCGCACTGCGCCAGAATCAGCCGCCGCAGATTGCCGCGCTGCCGATCCAGTACGCCGACTACGCCGTCTGGCAGCGGCAGTGGTTGCAAGACGAGGTTTTAGCGCAGCAGGTTGCCTACTGGCGACAGCAACTTCAGCCCAACGAAGGACGATTGCCGGTGTTGGATCTGCCGACTGATCGGCCCCGACCGGCGATCCAGACCTTTAACGGCGCGACAGTCGCGGTTGATCTGCCCGCCGAGCTGACGGCGGCGCTCAAGTCTGTGAGCCAGCACGAAGGTGCGACGCTTTTTATGACGCTGCTGGCGGCATTCCAGGCGCTGCTGTATCGCTACACGGGCCAGCGCGATTTCGGTGTGGGCTCGCCGATTGCGAATCGCACGCGCCAGGATCTCGAAGGCTTGATCGGCTTCTTTGTCAATATGCTCGTTCTGCGCGCCGACATTGCGCCAGAATCATCGTTTCGTGATCTTCTGCGCAATGTCAGGGAGACCGCGCTGGGCGCCTACGCGCATCAAGATCTGCCGTTTGAAAAGCTGGTCGAGGAGCTGCAGCTCGAGCGCGATCTCAGCCGATCGCCGTTGTTCCAGGTGATGTTTGTGCTGCAGAACGTCCCTGCGCCAGCGCTTGAGCTGAGCGGCATTGAGGTTTGTCCGCTTGAGGTGCCGAACCAGACTGCCAAGTATGATCTCACGCTGACGCTGGCCGAGATTGGTGATCGTGTGACCGGCACTTTTGAGTACAACACCGATCTCTTTGAGCCAGCAACGATCGCGCGCATGGCTGGACATTTTCAAACGCTGCTTGCGGCAATCGTCGCCGACCCAGATCGACAGATTCCCGAGCTCCCGCTGCTGGGAGCTGATGAGCGCCGCCTGATGCTGCTTGACTGGAATGCTACGGGCACGCCGTATGCTGCCGATGCCTGCATCCATCAGTTTTTCGAGGCGCAGGTGGAGCGAACACCCGACGCGGTTGCGCTGGTGTTCCGAGATCAGCAGCTGAGCTACCGTGAGCTCAACGCCCGTGCTAACCAGCTCGCGCGCCATCTGCGCTCGCTCGGCGTCGTGCCTGACGCGCTGGTCGGGATCTACATGGAGCGCTCACTGGATATGGTGATTGCGATGTTGGCTGTGCTCAAAGCGGGCGCGGCCTATCTCCCGCTCGATCCGGCGTATCCTCAAGAGCGCATCGGCTTTATGATCGCGGACGCCAATGTAGCGGTATTGCTCACGGAGCCGCAGCTCGCCGGCCTGCAGCCGCAAGATCACGCTCAGATCGTGGCGCTAGAGCGTGCATGGCCGCAGATTGCCCAGCTCAGCGAGCAAAATTTGAGCACAGCCGCGCTGCCGCATAACCTGGCGTATGTGATCTATACCTCGGGATCGACGGGTATTCCCAAAGGCGTGATGGTGTCGCACCGCAATGTCGCCAATTTTGTCGCTGGCATGGATCAGCGGATCGGCAGCGATCCTGGCACCTGGCTGGCGCTCACCAGCATCTCGTTCGATATTTCTGTGCTAGAGCTGCTCTGGACGCTGGCACGTGGCTTCAAGGTGGTGCTGCACGATGAGCGCCGGCAACTCGCGGATACGCTGGATGTCGATCAGGTCGACGACTCGCTGCCGTCACAGCTGGCGTGTCACCAGGTGACGCATCTCCAATGTACGCCGTCACAGGCGCGCATGCTGTTGTCCGAGCCCGACGCGGTGGCGGCCTGGCAGTCTGTACGGACCCTGCTGCTGGGTGGCGAGGCGCTGCCGGTCGATCTGGCGCGGCAACTCCTTGACCAGTTCAGCGCCGAGCTGCACAATATGTACGGTCCCACCGAGACCACAATCTGGTCCGCGACGCATCACGTGAAGACCGTCGAGGCCAGCATTCCGCTGGGTCGCCCGATCGCCAACACCGAGATCTACATCCTGGACGCGCAGCTAGCGCCGGTGCCGATCGGCGTGGCGGGCGAGCTGTACATCGGCGGTGCGGGCGTGGTGCGCGGCTATCTCAACCGGCCTGGACTGACCGCCGAGCGTTTCATCCCCGACTCGTTTAGTCAGATCCCAGGATCGCGGCTGTACCGCACCGGCGACCTGGTGCGCTATCGTCCTGACGGCACGATCGACTTTCTGGGCCGCGCCGACACGCAGGTCAAGCTGCGTGGCTTCCGCATCGAGCTGGGCGAGATCGAGGCCGAGCTGCGCCAACACGAGGCCGTGCGCGACGCCGTAGTCATCGTGCGCGACGAGCGGCTGGTAGCGTACGTGGTGGAAGAGAACCTAGAATCTAGAACCCAGAACCTAGGGGGCGAGGGCGAAGCCGGTTCTAGGTTCTTAGTTCTAGGTTCTACGTTGCGTGCATTTCTGGCTTCCCGGCTGCCCGACTACATGATCCCGGCGATGTTTGTCACACTGGACGCGCTGCCGCTCACGCCCAACGGTAAGCTGGATCGGCGTGCGCTGCCGGCCCCCAGTGCTGATCGCCCGGAACTCGCGGCCAGCTATATCGCGCCGCGCAACGACCTGGAACAGCGCATTGCCGAGATTTGGGCTGCTGTGCTCCACCTTGAGCGCGTCGGCGTCGACGATAACTTTTTCGAGCTGGGCGGCACATCGCTGCTGCTGGTTCAGGCGCGGACCAGGCTGCGCGAGGCGCTCGGTCGCGATGTGCCGCTGGTCGAGCTGTTTCAGTACCCGTCGATCAGCGCGCTGGCCCGCCATCTGAGCGCAGCGCCCAGCCAGTCGCCGTCATCCGCCGCCATGGATAAAGTTCGCCAACAGGCCGAGCGCCAAAAGCAAGCCCGCCAGCAGAAACGCACCACACGCAGGAGCACCTCGTAATTATGAGTGAGGAATCAACGCAGCTCGATGGGATCGCCGTCATTGGCATGGCGGGACGCTTCCCCGGTGCCCGGAATATTCGGCAATTTTGGGAAAATCTCTGCGGCGGGGTCGAATCGATAACCTGGCTGGCGGACGACGAGATCGAGTCATCGTTGGAATGGTCACCCAACGACACGCTCAAACACATCAAGGCGGCGGCGATCCTCGACGAGATCGAAGACTTTGACGCGGCTTTTTTCGGCTTCAATCCGCGCGAGGCCGAAATTATGGACCCGCAGCAGCGACTGTTTCTAGAGGCGGCCTGGGAAGCGCTGGAAGATGCCGGCTACAATCCCATGACCTACGACGGCTCGATCGGGTTGTTCGCCAGCACCCAGATGAGCAGCTACTTGCTCAATAATCTCATGCCGCATCGCGCGCTCGTGGAGTCGATGGGCGCGCTGACGATGCGCATCGCCAACGACCGCGACTTCTTGCCCACACGTGTCTCATACAAGCTGAATCTGCGCGGGCCAAGTATCGCCGTATCAACCGCCTGCTCGTCGTCGCTGGTTGCGACTCACATGGCTTGTCAAAGCCTGCTGGACTTCCAGAGCGATATCGTGCTGGTCGGCAGCGCCACGATCAACGTACCGCAGAAGGCTGGCTATCCCTACGAAGAAGGCGGCATCATGTCGCCGGATGGTCATTGCCGCGCCTTCGATGCGGATGCTCAGGGCACTTTTCGCGGCAACGGTCTGGGCATCGTCGTGCTCAAGCGGCTGGACGAGGCGCTCAACGACGGCGATCAGATCTACGCCGTGATCCGAGGCTCGGCGACCAACAACGATGGATCAGGCAAGGTCGGCTACACCGCGCCAAGTGTCGATGGGCAGGCCGGCGTGATTCTGGCCGCGCAGATCGTCGCGGATGTCGATCCGACCACGATCAGCTACGTCGAGGCGCATGGTGCCGGCACGCCGCTGGGCGATCCAATCGAGATCGCCGCGCTGACGCAAGCGTTTCGCACCGCTACCGACGAGACCGGCTTCTGCGCGATCGGCTCGGTCAAAACCAATATCGGCCATCTCGACTCGACGGCGGGCATCGCCGGGCTGATCAAAACGATCCTGGCGCTCAAGCATGGCCAGCTGCCGCCTAGCCTGAACTGCGAGCAGCCCAATCCGGCGATCAATTTTGGGAGCACGCCGTTCTATGTGAACACCGAGCTGCGGCCCTGGGACACCGACGACATGCCGCGCCGCGCTGGTGTGAGCTCGTTTGGCGTGGGCGGCACCAACGCGCATGTGATCCTCGAAGAAGCGCCGGCGATCGAGCCCTCCGATCCGGCGCAGCCCTGGCAACTGCTGCTGCTCTCGGCCAAAACCGCCGGCGCGCTCGACAGCGCCAGCGCGCAGTTGCTGGCCCATCTGCACCAGCAGCCAGACATCAATCTGGCGGATATGGCGTACACGCTACAGGTCGGACGGCAGGCCTTCGATCATCGGCAAATCGTGGTCTGCCGCGATCCCGCCGATGCAATCGCCGTGCTGACCAGCCGTGACAAAACACGATTTGCGCGGCAGGAGCGGGAATCGCGCGACGTGCCGGTCGGCTTTATGTTTGCGGGCCTGGGCGATCACTACGTCGAGATGGGTTTGGAGCTGTATCAGAGCGCGCCGGTTTTTCGCGCAACGATCGATCGTTGCGCGGAGTTGCTCAAGCCTGAGCTGCACCCAGAGGGTACCCGGGACCTGCGCGATGTGCTGTATCCGCGTGGCACCGCCGCTGAGCCGCAGCTGCCCGGCAGCGCGCCGGGTGCCGGCGGGCCAACCTACGACGTGAGCCAATTGCTCGGTCGCGAGTCGGCCCAGACCGACGAGGTGCCGCTCAACCGCACGGATCTGGCGCAGCCGATCCTGTTTGTGCTGGAATATGCGCTAGCCCAGCAGTGGATCGCGTGGGGCGTAAAACCGCAAGCGCTGATCGGCCATAGCCTGGGCGAATACGTCGCCGCCACGGTGGCCGGTGTTTTCTCGCTGCCGGATGCGCTGCGTGTTGTCGCGGCACGTGCCCGGCTGATCCATGGACTGCCCGGCGGCGCGATGCTCACGGTTATGCTGTCCGAAGCCGAGCTGCAGCCGTATCTGAGTCCCGAGATCGCGCTGGCGGCGGTGAATAGCCCGCTGGTGTCGGTGGTGGCCGGCAGCCCCACGGCGATCGATGCGCTGGCGCAGCAGCTGCACGACGAGGGCATTGGCACGCGGCGGCTGGCAACCGCCCATGCCTTCCACTCGCATCTGATGGAGCCGATTCTGGATCGCTTCGTCGCGACTCTGAGCGGCGTGCGGCTCCACGCGCCACAGATTCCATTCATCTCAAACGTGACCGGCACCTGGATCACGTCTGCGGAGGCGACCGATCCACGCTACTGGGCGCGGCATCTGCGCCAGACCGTGCGCTTCGCCGAGGGCGTGCGGCTGTTGTGGAGTGAGCCGGGGCGGATTCTGATCGAGGTTGGGCCAGGCCAATCGCTGAGCAGCATGGCGCGGCAGCAGCCCAAGCAGCGCAAGACCGACCAGCGGCTCGCCCTGCCGACATTGCGCACCTCAAACGATCCGACCTCAGATCGCGCGATCACCCTGACGGCGATCGGCAAACTATGGCTGGCCGGTGTGCCAGTCGACTGGGCAGCGCTGCACGCCGACGAGCGCCGTCAGCGGGTGTCACTGCCGACGTATCCCTTCGAGCGGCAGCGCTACTGGATCGATCCGCCGCGCCTTGAGCCGGCAGCGACCGGAGCGAGCGCCGCGCAGCCCAGCCATTCGACCGGCTGGTGCTCTGTTCCATCTTGGCGCGAGTCGCCGCTGCCCGATTTCCAGCTGTCTGCTCTGGCGGCCAATCCCGCCGCCTGGCTGGTGATCACCGAACCTGCGGCTGTGTGGAGCGCCTTGAGTCAAACCGTGACGGAGATGCTGAGCGCGCATGGTCAGACGGTCCACTCCGTTACGTCGGCAGCCGCGCCCGACTGGCTCGCGGCGGCATCAGGGCCGCTGCCCGACGCGATCCTGTATTTCTGGCATGCCGAGCCTGCCGCGTTGGACCAGGCGCTCGACACGCTGCATGCCGTCGCACAAACGATCGCCGAGCGTGTACCAGCGCATCCGGTGCGGCTGGTCGTCGTGACCACGCAGCTGCATGACATCCTGGGCGAAACGCCGATCGACCCGGCGAGCGCCACGCTGGGAGGGCTCTGCGCCGCGATCAATGCGGCCAATCCTCTAGTCCAGGCAGGTACCATCGACATGGCAGCGGTAGCGGCGCGATCGCACCTGCTTGAGCGCCAGAGCCGCGCGCTGATCGCCGAGGCGATGCAGCCGTTGATCGTGCCGGCGGTTGCGTATCGTAACAGTAAACGCTGGGCTCAACGCTACGAGCCTGCTGCACTGGACGAGCTAACCGCTGAGCCGCGTGGTTTGCGCCAGGGCGGCGTCTACCTCCTGACCGGCAATGTCGATCAGTTTGGCGCGGAATGGGTGGCGCAGCTGGTTCAGCGCTGGAACGCGCGGATCATGTTGGTTTCGCCAAGCAGCACGTCGAATGGTGACAGCCAGCCGCAGATAATCGAGCAGCTGTTGCCGCTGATCGAGCGACAGGCCGTCGTGGTGCTGCCAGCAGATCTGTGCGATCCCGATCAGATGCAGGCGCTGATTGCTCAAGCCGAGCAGCGCTATGGCGCGCTTGATGGCGTGTTCTATGGCGCGCAGCCCGGCTCCGACAGCCACGATCGCGGCATCGACCATCTGGTCTGGCGCAAGAGCTTGCACGAGCTATCAGTTATCGCGGAGATCTGCGCCGAGCGATCGATCCAGACGGTCGTCGTCTGCGTGTCGCTTGCCGGCCGCCTCGGTACACACGGGCCGTCTGCCGCGCTCAGCAGCGCTGTGCTGGATTCCTTCGTGCAACAGCAGCAGCTGAGTTCCACAGCCTGGATCAGCCTGGCCTGGGATACGACAAACGCGGCCGAGCAGATGCTGGCGGTTGAGCGCATCCTGGCCCACGGCGGGATCAGCCAGGCGCTGGTTGCACCCGGCGGGCTGCGTGACGGCGAGATTGCCAAAACCGCAGGACAAGCGCGTAGCCTTGCCAATACCCATGCTCGCCCCGATCTGTCTGAAAGCTATGTCGCGCCACGCAACGCCACCGAACGCCTGGTCGCCATGGTCTGGGAAGATCTGCTGGGCATTTCGCCGATCGGCATGGACGATAATTTCTTTGAGCTGGGCGGCCACTCGCTGCTGGCAACACGATTGCTTGGGCGGCTGCGTGAGCTGTTGGGCGTTGATCTGCCGCTGAACAGCCTGTTTGTCACGCCGACGATTGGTAAGCTGGCGGAGCAGCTTGCGATCGAGGTGCAGCCTGCGCCGGGCGTTGAGCCGATGCCACACGTGCCGCGCGATCTGCCGCTGCCGCTTTCATTCAGCCAGCAGCGGCTCTGGCTGCTGCACCAGATCGACCCACAGGATATCTCCTACAACATGCCCTTTGCGGTGCGCGTCAGCGGCGCATTTGACGGCGCGGTGCTCATGCGCTGCATCCAGACGATCGTCGATCGCCATGAAACGCTGCGCACGACATTCGACCGCGACGATGTGGAGCTGGATGGGCAGCCCTACCAGCGGATCAGCCCATCACAGCCGATCACGCTGATCGAGCACGATCTGGCTGGCCGATCCGCCCCAGATCAGCACGCGGAGCTGCAGCGGATCGTCGTCGAGACCGTGCGCCAGCCCTTCGCTCTCGCCACCGGACCACTGCTGCGGATCGGCCTGGTGAAGCTAGGAACAGAGGATCATGTGGTGTATCTGGTTATGCACCATATCATTTCCGATGGCTGGTCGATGGATGTGTTTGTCGGTGAGCTGATCAGCTTGTACGAGGCGTTCCGCGCCGATCAGCCGGTGCCATTGCCGGCACTCTCGGTGCAATACGCCGACTACGCGCAGTGGCAGCGCGACTGGCTGCGTGATGAGCGGCTGGCCGAGCAGCTTAAATATTGGACGCAGCAATTGGCAGGTGCGCCGCCGCTGCTGGCGCTGCCCACGGATCGCCCGCGCCCAGCCACGCGGTCTCATCATGGCCGACAATATCCAGTGGCACTCGACGCTGCACTAACCCGCGAGCTTAAGCAGCTGAGCCAGCGCGAGGGCGTGACGCTCTTCATGACGCTGCTGGGTGCGTTTCAGGTGCTGCTGGCGCGCTGGAGCGGCCAATACGATCTGGTGGTCGGCTCGCCGATCGCCGGGCGCTCACGGCCAGAGCTGGAAAAACTGATCGGCTTTTTTGTCAACACATTGGCGCTGCGCACCGACCTCGGCGGCAATCCGTCCTTCGTCGAACTGCTCGGGCGAGTGCGTGAAACAACGCTGGGCGCGTACACGCATCAGGACCTGCCGTTTGAGCGCCTGGTTGAAGAGCTGCGTCTAGAGCGTGACCTGAGCTACAACCCACTAATCCAGGTGCTGTGCTCGCTGCAAAATACGCCTTTCACCGAGCTCAAGGTGCCCGACCTGAGCGTGACGCGGGTGGAGCTTGAGCAAGGTGTCGCGCCGTTTGATCTCATGCTGGCGCTGGCCGAGCAGAACGATCGGCTGGAAGGCGTGATCGAGTACAACACCGATCTGTTCGATCGCGCGACGATTGCGCGTGTGGCCGGATACTTTGAAACCTTGCTGTCTGGCATCGTGGCAGCGCCGGAGCAGCCGATTGGCACGCTGCCGCTGCTGCCAAACGCCGAGCGCCGGCAGCTGTTGATCGACTGGAATCGCTCCGACGCCGACTACCCTCACGCTACGGTTCATGAATTGTTCGAGGCGCAGGCCGCGCGTACACCAGACCGCACTGCGCTCGTGTTCCAGGGCGCGAGCCTGACCTATGCCGAGCTGAATGCGCAGGCCAATCAGCTGGTACATCACTTGCGCGCGCAGGGCGTGGGGCCGGATGTACTCGTCGCGCTGTATGTCGAGCGCAGTCTTGAGCTGATCGTGGGCGTGCTGGCGATCTTGAAAGCTGGCGGCGCGTACGTTCCGCTCGATCCGAGCTATCCCGCCGAGCGCTTAAAGTACATGCTCGCACACAGCCAGGCACCGATTATTTTGACTCAGAATCGCCTGGTCGACCAATTGCCCGAGCACACGGCGCAGGTTTTCCGCCTCGACGCGGACTGGCCGCTGGTAGTTGGGCAGCCGACCACCAATCCGGCGCACACGGCACTGCCCGATCATCTGGCCTATCTCATCTTCACCTCGGGCTCGACGGGCAGGCCCAAGGGCATTGCGATGCCCCACCGGGCGCTGGTCAATCTGATGCGCTGGCAACTTGATCAGACGGTGCTGCGGGAGCCTGCACGCACGCTACAGTTCGCACCAATCGGCTTCGATGTATCGTGCCAGGAGTTGCTCACGAGCTGGGGTAGCGGCGGCACGCTGGTGCTGATCTCCGAGGAACAGCGCCGCGATCCGGTTGCCCTGCTGTCCGTGCTGCGCGAGCAGCAGGTTGCGCGCTTGTTTCTGCCGTTTGTGATGCTCCAACAGCTAGCCGAGGCCGCGCTCACGCTGGATCTAATTCCCGACAGTTTGCGCGAGATCATGACCGCTGGCGAGCAGCTTCAGATCACACCGTCGATCGCAGCGTTCTTTGAGCGACTGCCGGGCTGTACGCTGCACAACCACTACGGCCCGTCCGAGACGCATGTCGCGACGCATGAGACCCTGAGCGGCCCGCCAGCAGCCTGGGCCGCGCTGCCGCCCATCGGTCGCCCGATCGCCAACACGCAGACGTACATCCTGGATGCACTACTCCAACCCGTGCCGATCGGCGCGGTGGGCGAGCTGTACCTGGGCGGCGCCGGGCTGGCACGCGGCTACTGGAATCGGCCTGATCTGACCGCCGAAAAGTTTATTTCCGATCCATTCTCCGCTTCACCCAGCGCGCGGCTGTACCGCACCGGCGACCTGACGCGCTATCTGCCTGATGGCAGGATCGAATTTGTGGGCCGGATCGACCAGCAGGTCAAGCTGCGCGGCTTTCGCATCGAGCTGGACGAGATCGCGGCTGTGCTGGCGACGCATCCGCAGGTCAGCGAGTGTGTGGTGGTGGCGCGGGAAGATCGAGCGGGCGATAAACGGCTGGTAGCGTACGTGACGGAAGAACCTAGAACCCAGAACCTAGAACCTAACGGGGAACAAACGAACAAAGGAACAAGGGAACAAAATTCTTTCCCCTCGCCTGCCGCAGCGGGAGAGGGGTGGCCCGCAGGCCGGGGTGAGGGCCTGCGCGAGTTCCTCGCCGTCCGCCTGCCCGACTACATGGTGCCGAGCGCCTTTGTGCTCCTAGATGCGCTGCCGATCACGCCCAGCGGCAAGCTGGACCGCCGCGCACTGCCCGCGCCGGATCTTGAGCAGTTGTCGCAGGCTGCCGCGTTTATCGCGCCGCGCACCCCGACCGAGGAATTGCTGGCCGGAATCTGGGCGCAGCAGCTCGATCGGTCCCAGGTGAGCGTCCATGCCAACTTCTTTGAGCTAGGCGGCCATTCGCTGCTGGCGACGCGGGTTGTTTCACGGCTGCGGGAAACCTTCGCGATCGAGCTGCCGCTGCGCACGCTCTTTGAAGCGCCGACGCTGGCCACGCTGGCGCAGCGGATCGACCAGGCTCGCCGTGATAGCGCGGGCACGCTGTTGCCGCCGCTCACCGCGCAGCCACGTCCGGCTGAGCTGCCGCTGTCGTTTGCGCAGCAGCGGCTCTGGCTCCTGGATCGGATTGCACCCGGCGGCGCGGGCTACAATCTGCCCGCCGCGATCCGGCTGCATGGATCGCTTGATCTAGCCGCGCTCAGCGGGAGCTTCACCGCAGTCGTAGCCCGGCACGAAGCATTACGCACCACGTTTGCGCAAACGTCGAGCGGCCTTGCCCGACAGGTGATCGGTGAGCCGGTCCCACTCCAGCTAACCGTTATTGATCTACAGGATCTAGACACGGCAGACCGCGAGGCAGAAGCGCTGGTGCTGGCGCGCGCCGAGGCCACGCAGCCGTTCGACCTCAGCTACGGCCCATTGCTGCGCGCCACGCTGCTGCGCCTAGCGACTGAAGAGCATGTGCTGCTGGTGACGATGCATCACATCATCGCCGACGGCTGGTCGATCGGTGTGTTGATCGGCGAGCTTGCCACACACTACCGTGAGCTGCTGATCGGGAAGACGCCGTCGGATCTGCAAGCGCAGATGCTGCCGCTGCCGGTGCAATACGCCGACTACACGCTGTGGCAGCGCTCCTGGCTGCGCGACGAGCGCCTGGCTGAGCAGCTGAGCTACTGGACCCGGCAGTTTGATCCGCTGCCGTCGATGTTGGCACTGCCTACGGATCGCCCGCGCCCGGCAGCGCAGACCTACCACGGCGCGCTTGAACACTTCCAGCTCGACGCGGCGCTGCTGGACGGACTCAAGCGCCTCGGTCAGCAGCAGGGCACGACGCTGTATATGACGTTGCTGGCAGCCTTCCAAACCCTGCTATTCCGCTACAGCGGCCAGCCTGATGTCGTGGTTGGCTCGCCGATCGCGGGACGCACGCAGGCGGAGCTGGAAAAACTGATCGGCTTTTTCGTCAACACGCTGGCGCTGCGCACCGACCTCAGCGGCCAGCCGTCCTTTGTCGAGCTGCTGCGGCGTGTGCGTGAAACAACGCTGGGCGCATATGCACATCAAGATCTGCCCTTCGAGCTGCTGATCGATGCGCTTCAGCCCGAGCGTGATTTGAGCCACCACCCGCTCTTCCAGGCGATGTTTGTGCTGCAAAATGTGCCAATGCCGGCGCTACAGCTGGACGATCTGCGCCTGGAGCCGGTCGAGCTCGATCCGGGCATTGCCAAGTTCGATCTGACGCTGACGCTGACGGAAATACCAGCCGGCCTGGTCGGCAGCTTCGAGTACAACACCGATTTGTTCGAGCGCACGACGATCGAGCGGATGGTCGGTCATTTCCAAACGCTGGTCGCGGCGATCGTCGCCGAGCCCGAGCAGCAGATTGACCGCTTGCCCTTGCTGACTGAGCCTGAGCGCCAGCTTCTCGACGATTGGAACGCCACTCCAGCCGAGCTGGGGCCGGAGCGCTCGATCCACGACCTTTTTGCCGAACAAGCTCTGCGCACGCCCGATGCGATCGCGCTGGTCCACGCTGGGCAGCAGCTAACCTACGATCAGCTCAACCGTCGTGCCAATCAGCTGGCGCACCATCTTGGTGCGCTAGGCGTCGGCAGCGAGACGCTGGTTGGCGTGTGTCTCGATCGCTCCTTCGAGCTGGTCGTCGCGCTGCTGGCGATTCTCAAAGCCGGCGCGGTCTACGTGCCGCTTGATCCGAGCTATCCTGTTGCGCGGCTCGAATTGATGCTTGCGGATGTGCAGGCACCCGTGCTGCTCACAACCTCACGCCATCAGGCGCTGGCTCAGGGCCTGTCCACGCAGGCGCTCTGCCTCGACACTGCGGCACCGCTGATCGAGCAGCAGCCGCAGACGAATCCGCTCACGACAGTGCACGGGGAGCAGCTGGCGTATGTGATCTACACCTCGGGCTCGACCGGTAGGCCCAAAGGTGTTGGGATTGCCCATGCCGCCATCGCTCAGCATTCCGTGAGCATTGGGCAGATCTATGGGCTGCATGGGCAGGATCGCGTGCTACAATTTTCCTCGCCGAGCTTCGACGTGTCGATCGAGCTCATGCTAGCGCCCTTGATCAAGGGTGCGTGCCTGGTTTTGCGCGACGACGAGCTATGGAGCGTGCATCAGTTTACGCAGGCGATCGAGCAGGCGGCGCTCACGGTGGTCAATCTGCCGCCGGCCTATTATCGCGAGTGGGTGCAGGCTGTGGATCGTAATGCCACCCCAGCACCAGCTCAGTTGCGGCTGCTGACCGTCGGCGGTGAGGCGCTGCCACCGGATGCCGTGCGGCTGTGGCAGCAGACAGATCTTGCCTCAGTCCAGCTGCTGAATGCGTACGGCCCGACGGAAACCACAATCACCGCGACCATCTTTGATCTTTCGCAGCCGGCGACGATCGGTGACACCGTGCCAATCGGACGGCCCATCGGTAGGCGCTCGGCTTACATTCTTGACGCTGCGGGCGCGATCGTGCCGGTGGGCATACCCGGCGAGCTGTACCTTGGCGGATCGCTGCTGGCGCGCGGCTATCTCAATCGTCCGGAGCTGACCGCCGAAAAGTTTGTGCCCGATCCGTTCTCCGCTATTCCTGGGTCGCGGCTGTATCGCACTGGCGATCTCGTGCGCTACCGCGCTGATGGCAACATCGAGTTTCTGGGGCGGATCGACCACCAGGTCAAGCTGCGCGGCTTCCGCATCGAATTGGGCGAGATCGAGGCCGTGCTGCGCCAGCATCCCGCCGTCCGCGATGCGATCGTGCTGCTGCGCGACGAGGCCGGCGATCAGCGGCTTGTGGCATATGTCGTAGAGAACAAAGAACCGGGTGCCCTCCGGGCGAACAAAGAACAGGAGAATCATGCTGCTACCACAGATGATTGTTCTGTGTTCTCTGTTCTTTGTTCTCCGCAGGAACTGCGCGACTTCCTTGTCTCGCGCCTGCCGGCCTACATGGTCCCTGCCGCGTTCCTGTTCCTGGACGAGCTGCCGCTGACGCCCAGCGACAAGGTCGATCGGCGGGCACTTGCGGCGCTGACGCCGGAGCAGCCCACGCCGGAGCGCAACTTTGTGGCACCGCGTACGCCGATCGAGGAGACGCTGAGCCGTATCTGCGCGGAGCTGCTGGCCATGGAGCGAGTCGGCGTTGACGACAACTTCTTCGCGCTGGGCGGCCACTCACTGCTGGCGGTGCAGCTGATCGCACGCATCCACGAGCAGCTACACGTCGAGATTCCGGTGCGGACCCTCTTCGAGTCGCCGACGGTGGCCGGCCTGGCTGAGTATATCGAAGCCGCACCGCGCGTTGGGGCAGACGCACCTGCGACGACGGCTACGTCCGGCAGCGCCGGCGAAGCCCTCGCCAGTCTCAGCGACCATATCGAGGTGCTGCGCCTGGCCGCCGCGTTACAGCCCCCGAGCGCAGCCCTCGACGAGGATCTCTACGAAGACGGTGAGCTATGACAACGATCAATACAGCACGAGAGGATCTATGACTATACAAACTGTTGGCGTCATCGGCGCGGGCGTGATGGGCCGTGGCCTGGCGCAAGCCCTGGCCCAAACCAACCATCAGGTCGTTCTGGTGGATGTGGTCGAGTCGGCGTTGGAGCAGGCGATCGAAGATATCCAGAAGAACCTGCGCTTTAGCGCCTTCTTCCAGCCTGCGGCGGAGGAGATCCAGCCAGCGGAACTGATCGCGCGGATCACGCCGACGACCGACTACACTGCCCTACAGGACGTCGATTTCGTGATCGAAAATGCGACCGAGCGCTGGGAGGTCAAGCAGCCGATCTACCAGCAGATCGATACGATCTGCCGCGCCGACTGCATTTTTGCCGTCAACACCTCGGCGATCTCGATCACACGGCTGGCCGGCCAGACCAAACGACCGGCGCAGGTGCTCGGCATGCATTTTATGAATCCCGTGCCGCTCAAGCCGATGGTCGAGATGATCCGCGCGTTCCACACCTCCGACGCGACGATCGCCACCGCCAAAACGCTGCTGGCTCAGATGGGCAAAGACGGCATCGTGGTTAACGACGCGGCAGGCTTTGTGACCAATCGGGTTATGATGCTGACGGTCAACGAGGCGATCTTTTTGCTGTACGAGCAGGTCGCGACGGCGTCGGAGATCGATCGCTTGTTCAAGACGTGCTTCGGGCATGCCATGGGGCCGCTTGAGACCGCCGACCTGATCGGCCTGGACACCGTGTTGCTGTCGCTTGAGGTGCTCTACGACAGCTTTGCCGATAGCAAATACCGGCCCTGTCCGCTGCTCAAAAAGCTCGTCGACGCCGGCCTGTATGGTCGCAAGAGCGGTCGCGGCTTCTACACCTACGACGATTAGTCTGCGCTATTAACCCATTCAAGAATACAAGGAGCTTCCATGCACGACCAGTATCGCCAGCAGATTCGCGCTTTTCTGATGCGCCATATGCCCGACTATGAACTGCAAGACGACGAAGATATTTTCGCCACCGGCTTTGTAACGTCCTTGTTCGTGGTCCAGCTGGTGTTGTTCATCGAAAAAACCTGTCATGTCACGCTCTCGCGGACGGACTTGAACAACGATAATCTGCGCAGCGTCGACGCGATCATGGCGCTGCTGGACCGCAAGCTGGCCGCAGAAAACGCCTAGCGCCCTTTGCCGCGCTGGTTCTAAGGCGGGAGAAAGCTTAAATGGATTTTGCCTGGACGAGACAACAGTTGATCCTCAAGGATTCGATCATCGCGTTTGCCCGCGAGCAGCTCAACGATCGCGTGACCGAGCGTGACCGCAGCGGCGAGTTCAGCCGCGAGGGCTGGCGGCGCAGCGCAGACTTTGGCCTGCTCGGGCTGACAATTCCAGTCGAGTATGGCGGCCAGGGCTACGATCCACTGACGGCCATGCTGGCGCTTGAAGCGCTCGGCTACGGCTGTACCGATAATGGTCTGGTTTTCGTCATCAATAATCATCTTTGGAGCTGCGCGATCTCGATCCTGGATTTTGGCAGCGAGGCGCAAAAACAGCGCTTTCTGCCGCCGATGTGTCGTGGCGAGCTGATCGGCGGGCAGGTGCTCACCGAGCCTGAGTCCGGATCAGCCGCGTTCACCATGCAGACCAGCGCGGTGCGTGACGGCGATGCGTATGTGCTGAACGGCACCAAAACCTTTCTCACCAGCGCGCCGATCGGCGATGTGTTCATCGTCTATGCGCGCACCAGCGAGTCGCGGGCGGTGCAAGAAGGCTTCTCGGCTTTTATCGTCACGCGCGACCTACCCGGCCTGGAGATGACCAAAGCGTGGGACAAGTCCGGGCTGCGTACTGCGCCGATGGGCCAGCTCACTTTCACCAACTGCCGCGTCCCAGTCGATTGTTTGCTCGGCGCGGAAGGCATGGGCCACGGCATCTTTCAATCGACGATCGAGTGGGAGCGCGGCTTCTTCTTCGCGAGTCAGGTCGGCGTGATGGAGCGCCTGCTCGATCAATCGGTTGAGTATGCGCAGCAGCGACAACAGGGCGGCAAGCCGATCGGCTCGTTCCAGTCGATTAGCAACAAGCTTGTCGATATGAAGCTGCGTATCGAGCTGGCCAAGCTGCTGGTCTACAAGATCGGCTGGCTCAAGCGCGAGGGACGGATGGCGTTTCTGGAAGCGTCGCTGGCCAAGCTGTTCATCAGCGAAAGCCATGTGCAGACCAGCCTGGACGCGATCCAGATTCACGGCGCGCGCGGCTATATGACCGAGTACGGCATCGAGCGTGAGCTGCGCGATGCGGTGGCCGGCACGCTCTACGCCGGCACCTCCGAGATCCAGCGCGAGGTGATCGCGAGCTTGCTGGGGCTGTGAGGCGGCGTCGCCGGCGATTGAGCAAAAGGATTAAGCAT
The DNA here is from genome assembly GCA_019240175.1 of Chloroflexota bacterium. Classification (GTDB taxonomy): domain Bacteria; phylum Chloroflexota; class Chloroflexia; order Chloroflexales; family Kallotenuaceae; genus LB3-1. The sequence continues at coordinate 21,330 of JAFAYS010000881.1, forward strand.
GTTTCATCATCGTGTCGCGCTGGACCAGCCGCTGAGCGGGGAGCAAAGCCAGGAGCTAGCCAAGCGGCTTTTCTTCGTCTCGGAGCAGATCATTGGCTTCGAGCTGGTGGAGCAGGATCAGCAGCTGGTGGCGATCGAGATTGCGAGCGCGCAGCCGATCGCCGCCGACGATCTCGCGGAAAAGATCAATAGCATTGTCGCCACGGATATTATCGATCAGCGCCCCGTCGAGCAAAAAATCATCTGGCAGGCCGCGCATAGCCGCACACTCCACGACGATCTCTACGCGCAGCTGGTCGAGCGCGGGATTGCCGCCGAGCTAGGCGAGGGCCAGATCGCTGTCGGCGAGCCGTTCATCAAGCTGATGAACTACTTCGACGCGCGGCTACGCCGCATTGCGCTGGATGTGCTGGGCGGCCAGGAATACCAGTATCCCACACTGATCCCGACCGCTGTGCTGGATCGCTGCGGGTATTTCAACTCGTTTCCGCAGTTCCTGATGTTTGTCACGCGCCTGCACAGCGACATCGATGTGTATCGCACGTTTTTGGAGCGCTACCGGCAGACCGGCGATGTGCGGACGTTTGCGCTCGAAAGCTGTGGCAACCTCGACTACTGCCTGCCGCCCACGATGTGCTTTCATACCTACCATCATTTCCGCGACCGCCAGCTCGGCGATCAGGATCTGGTCGTCACCGCGCGCGGCAAGTCGTTTCGCTTCGAGTCGCGCTACGCTCACACGCTGGAGCGGCTGTGGGACTTTACGATCCGCGAGATTGTCTTCATCGGCTCACGTGATTTCGTGCTTGCCAGCCGCGAAACCTTTATGCAGCACTGCTTTGCGCTGATGGACGAGCTCCATCTGACCGGCCACTGCGA
>JAFAYS010000999.1 GCA_019240175.1 Chloroflexota bacterium
AAAAATTGCGTAGGCGTCGACACAGCGCGTAGGCCAAGCGTCGTGTGAATCATGTGCTGGATCACGCCGCGCTCCGCGTCCTCATTGAGCAGGCGTGTGAAATCGCCAAATGTGGTTTGATAGCCCGTGTTGCCGATACTCACGTAGCTACGCAGGTTGATCGGAACCAGGGCCGCGCAGTGTGGACACGGCTGTGTGAGCCCAACTCGATAGTAGGGACACTCGAAGCTGTGAGCACAGACAGAACAGCGGATGATCATCGACATACTCCCGACGTTAGCGAATGCGCTTGCTTTCGAAGCTGGCGTGCATCGCCAGGTAGCGCAGCCACGCGGCAACTGTGATCTCGCCGAATTGGTTGTGTCGCACCGGCGTGTTTTTGGCGATGCCGCGCGCCTGAAGCTGGCGCGCTAGCGCGATGCTTTCCTGACGCGTGGTCTGGAAGGATTGGGCCAGCCGTGCCAAGGTGTCGTCGGCGGGACGATACGCATCGTACTCGTCGGTAGTCGCGGGTGCGCCAAGCGCGGTCTGCAAGCGGCGCTGGCCCCAGCGCTCAATCCCGATCACGTGCTGCAAATAGTCGCGGTTGCGGGCGGTGTCGGGCTTGCCGGCGATGTGGGCCATAATGCCCTGGCCGGCGGTCTCAAGCGCTGCGATCAGCTGATCATAGGAGCGGCGCTGGGCCGGCTGCTCAAGCAGGGCGCGCGTGCCAAAACGAACGATGCGGGTGCGAATAGACATAGCTTGCCTCGTAATAGTGTGTGACGATGCACCGGCGCTTGCTACATGATGAGCGGTAGGGAAAAGAAACAGTGTCATTCCTCAGCGGGCGGCACGGCTCCTCGGTAGCGCGCGGTGCGTAGCTCGTTGATGTAGGGCTGTAGATCCGGCATCTGCATGGCTTGCGCGTCGTGAATCGCGCGCTCGATGTCGTACGGGACACGGACGTGCTGGATCGAGAACGCGCTTTCCTGCCGGCTGCCGTACTGCCCTTCTAGGATAGCATACGAGGCCTGCGTCAGATCCAGCGGGTTGCCCACGCTGCCGACGTTGAACAAGATGCGCTGCTCGAAGCAGTGGAGAAAGGCCCAGTGGATATCGCCGTAACCGACGACCGTTGGCGTGATGCTGTCGCCGGTGAACGCGGTGTTCTCAAACATTGCTAGCTGCACGTCGAAGGGCGCGCTCATCAGCACGCGGTGGTAGATGCCGATCTGTGAGGCGTGGAACAGGCGCACCGGCTTGCCGCTCATCCAGAAGTCGATCACATAGGGCAGCTGCGCCAGGTATTCCAGCCGCTCAGGGCCGAGTTGCTCGCGGTGCCACTGCGCGATGGGATGCTCGGGCTGCACCACGATGAAGTCATCCCAGTTGCCGCGCACCGTCAGCTCACATACCTCGCGGCACAGATCGACGGCCCGCGCCGAGTGCGGCCCCTTGCCCACGAGGTCGCCCAGGCAAAAGACGCGGCTGATCTCGCGACGACGAATATCTTCGAGTGTGGCCTCTAGGGCTGGAATGTTGCCGTGAAGATCCGAGATGATTGCGATGCGATCCATTGTGCTATTCCTCTGCTGCTCTGCGTCCGCTAACGACGATGGAGGATAGCATAAGCGTATTGGTCAAGCCATCCTGAAGCTGATGGAGAAATAAATCTAGTTTCATAAAGGTGGACTACCGCTGGCACTGCGGGCAGAAGTAGGTCGCGCGCTTAAGCTCGCCTTGCCGCGTAAACGTGATACGCTCGCCGCAGCGAAAGCATGGGCGGCCCTGTCGCCGGTAGACCCAGCCGCGATCGCTTTGGGTTCGCAGCGACTCGGGCAGCGTGGTCGTTGGGCCGTAGCGGAGCGTGCCTTCCTGCATCAGCGGAATCAGCGCGTCCCAGATGCGATTGACCGCCTCGTCGCTGACCTCGGCCACCGTGTGACGCGGATCGATGCCGGCTAGGAACAGACCTTCAGATTTGTAGATATTGCCGATGCCGGAGATGATGCGCTGATCCAGGATCGCGTCGCCAATTGGGCGATCGGGCTCGGCGCGCAGGCGGCGCAGCACCTCGGCGCGATCGAAGGGCTCGTGCAGAATGTCTGGCCCAAGCGCGTTGAGCTTCTCGTGGGTGGCTAGCTCGTCGTCGGTGAGAAACTCGACGACCGGCCCGTGAAAAAACACCGCCTCATGTCGAGCGGTGCGGAGCCGGAGCCGGACGTAGCGAGCCTCTTTACGTAGCTCCTGTCCCGGCTCGCCGATCTGCCACGAGCCGTACTGCATGGCGTGACAGTGAATCGTGAACTCGCCCGAAGATCGCAGCAGCAGATGTTTGCCGTGTGTATCGACTGCGGTGAGGTGCTCGCCAACCAGCTGCCGCGCCTGATTTTGCCAGCGCTGTGTTACTTCTACCGCCGTCAGCGGCTCGTCGATCAATACCCGCAGCGCCTTGGCCCAGCGCGCGACCGCATGTCCCTCTGCCATATACTCCTGCTCCGCTCGCAGGCTACAGAGCAAGTGATGCGCCACAGGCAGGGACCAGCGCCTGACGCGCCATGCGTTCGACGCCTAATCCGTGCTTAATCTTGCCTGTGTTTACACATGCTTGCGCCGCTGCCCCAGCGGACAGCTGTAGCGGATGGTCGCCGCGAAATCCGCGTTATCGAACGGCTTAGGAATAACATTGACATTGAAGGTGGCTAGATCGTGCGCGTGCGTGGCGACAGTTGCCGCATCTTTGGTGCAAAGCACAACCGGGATGTGTTCGGT
>JAFAYS010001009.1 GCA_019240175.1 Chloroflexota bacterium
GATCAGCAGGATTGGCGCGGCCTCTCGCCGACGGAGCAGCAGCAGCAGCTGGCCGCCTACGTCGAATCGATCCGGCAGGCGGGCTTCAACCTGGACATCGCGCCGCAAACGCGCCTGGCGCTCTTCCAGATCTCCGAGGATTCGTACTATTTCTACTGGAGCTTCAACTACATGCTGCAGGACGGCTGGAGCTTTCCGCTGCTGGTCACGGATTTCTTCGATTTCTACGAGGCCGAGTGCCGCAACCAGCCGATGGGCCGCAAAGCGCCGCAGCCGTATCGCAATATGATCGCCTATCTTCAGCAGCAAGATCTGACGGAGGGCGAAGCCTTCTGGCGCAAGGCCTTGCAGGGCGTCACCAGCCCAACGCCGCTGGTCGCGAGTGTGCCCGGCAATCAGCCCGAGCAGACGCAAGACTACCGCCGCCAGAAATTGTTTATCTCGACGCTGACCAACAACGCGCTGCGTGTGCTGGCGCAGCAGCAGCAGCTCACGCTGAACACGCTGGTGCAAGGAGCCTGGGCGTTGCTGCATAGCGCCTACACCGGCCAGGACGATATCGTTTTTGGCTACGCGGCTTCGGGACGCTCGGCTGAGGTGCCCGACATCGAAAACATGATCGGGCCGTTCAACAGCTTCCTGCCGATGCGGGTGCGCGTCGCGCCGAACACGCCGCTGCTGGAATGGCTACAGGCATTTCAGCTGCATCAGGTCGATCAGCGCCAGTATGAGAATAGCCCGCTGGTGAAGATCAAAGAGTGGAGCGAGGTTCCGGCGGATCTGCCGCTCTTCGAGTCATATCTGACGTTTGAAAACTTCCCGCTGGAAACCACGCTGGTCGAGCGGGGCATTCACTGGATGCAGCCAGCCGGCGGCGAGACTCAGACCGAGCACGAGCTGCGCGTCACGGTCTGGCCGATCCATGGCCTGTCCTTCCACATGTCGTATCACGCGCGCTCCTTCAGCGACGCCGCGATCGATCGCATGCTCAAGGATATTCAAACGCTGCTAGAACGCATGGTCGCGCGGCCTGAGCAGCGGCTGGGCGACCTACTTCAAACGATCACAAACGGCTAGCGACTTTTCCTCACAACTCAGACCACCGAGCGGCGGGATCACTCCTGCCGCTTGGTTTTTAATGCCTCACAGCTGTGCGATCCACTGCCTGACGATCGAAACGAGCGCGCCGCGCCTGGCCTCGATCTGCTCCATGCTGGCGAACGTGGCCACACAGCGGTCGGGTGCCGCCCATTTCAGCATTCCCAGCGGATCGTCGATTGCCATGGCTGTTGTAACCGGTTTGACCTTGGCATCTGTATGAAAGACCACCTGCACCGTCGTGCTCGGTCGCAGCTTGAGCGTAGCAAAGTGCTCACCGATCGAGAAGCTCGGCGCGTTCCACTTAATGCTTTCCCCAATACGCGGATCAGCGCCCAGGATGATCGCGCGGATCACCTCGATCTCGGCCTTGCGCGGATGATCGAGCTGCGCCATGAATGTGTTGACGTCGATGATCGCTGCGGTTTGCTTGCCTGCCATGCTATCCTCGCCAGATAAGTTCGATTCAGATTTTGCACAATCATCGCGCTTGCGGGTGACAGCTAGCGTCACACAGCGGCGGAAAGGGAAAGATTCGCTCATATCGCCAGGACTATCTGCATTTGTATCGGTTGGCGGTGCAGGGCCCATGCTATAATTTTTCTTTACACAACCTAACTTTATGTATAGTATGCAACGAAGCTCAATGCACACGACGCGCCCGAGATATTGCTTCGTCCGAAGCGAGTTCGCCCGTTTCTGGCTGCGGCGTGTGTTTCCACGAGCGGCCTTTCCTAAGCACAATCTAGACGATCTGACTACACGTATATCAGGCGGCTGGTGCCGTACGCCGGCCTGTGTGTACCATGCCTACCGCGCAGCCTCGCCAGCGCTGCGTCTACGCTACAAGGAGGGAGCTAGTCGTTCGATATTGCCCTGCTATTGGCGAGTAGACCGTGTGAACAACGCGTCGCTTACGAAGGAACGAGGAGGATTCCCCATGGTGCAGGTTCGATCGATGAGTATTCGGCTCTTGACGCTGCTGCTTGCGCTCACGCTGAGCGCGACCAACGGCACCGTCACTGCCAGCGCAACGCAGCTGGATCGCTTGCCGGCGCAAAGCCAGCCTGATTTCGGCCCGAACGTGATTATCTTCGATCCCAGCATGCCCGTCAGCCAGATCCAGGCCACCTTCGACACGATTCACGCCCAGCAGGTCAACGACGA
>JAFAYS010001089.1 GCA_019240175.1 Chloroflexota bacterium
CACATCAATGACGCGGCTCGTCCTACCATACCAGCCCGCGATCATGCCCAGCGTCGCGCCGATCACCAGCCGCAGCAGCGAGGCCACACACGCGATCAGCAGCGTGTAGCGGCTACCATAGAGCAGACGGCTCAACATATCGCGGGCGGCCATATCGCTGCCGAGGATCATGCCCGGCGTGCCCGGCGGATAGGGCAAGGCGAGGATCTGACCGCCGGCGGAGATAATCATCGGCTCGAACGGATCATGCGGCGCGATCACCGGCGCGAACAGCGCACCGCCGAGCAGCGCGACGACCAGCAGCGTGCCAAAGATCAGCGGCGGATTCAGCTTCAGCCTCAGCGCGCGAACCCGGCGCGGCAACGACCTTGCAGACACTGTGCTCATCGCGCGGCCATCTCTCGTAGTCGCGGATCAGCGCGACGGAGCAGCACCCGACCCAGCGCATCGGTCAGCACAAAAAAGATCACAAACAGCACAGCCGCGCCCGCCGCGACCTCGCCTTCGGTCGTGCTGATATTGCCCGAGTTATTGATCTCCAACATCTGGCGTCCCAGCCCGCCCCAGCCCGACAGGTAATCAACGATCACGAAGCCGCTGACGAGCACACGCAGCATGCCCAGCGCGCTGCCCAGCAGCGGCAGCCAGAGCGCAGGTAGCACATGCCGTCGCCAGAGCGTAAAGCCGCCCAGCCCCTTGGAGCGCGCCACGCGAATCCACTCCTGGCGCAGCACATCCTCTTGCGCCACCTGGATCGCGCGGCTCATGTACGCGGCTCCACGTAGCGCCAGCACGCCTGCCGGCAACACCAGATGATCGTCGAAGCCATAGCCATACACTGAGGTCAGCCGTACGCCCGTGCGCAGCGTCAGCGTCGAGATCGCCTCCATCGCGAGCAGCAGCAGCGCAAACGTCGGCAGCGATAAGAGCAGCGTGCTCAGGCCAAACAAGACCAGACGGAGCCAGCCGCCGCGCAGCGTCGCCAGCAGCGCGCCCCAGCCCAGGCCCAGCAGCAGACCAGCGCCAAAGCTCACGCCCAGCAGCTCCAGCGATCGTCGCGCCGCACCCAGCAGCAGCGCCCCAGCCGGGCGTCGCGCCGCCGTCAGGCCAAGATCGCCGCGCGCCAGCCCAGCCAGATATGCGCTCACTCCGTCGAGATACAAGCGGAAGCTGGCCTGATCGCCGAGAAACGCGCGCGGCAGAAAGATCAGCAGCGCCACGCCGGCAACGCTGATCACGATTGTCAGTAGCAGCAGCAATACCTCGCTCAGCACCGGACCGAGCGCGGCAGCACGAATCAAAGATGTATTGGAGCGTGTTTCTTGAGCCATGACTTCCACAGGGCTACTGGCAAACAAAAGCACAAGCGGGTGCCCTCTGGGCGAAGGAACAAATCGACATTTCTACTCTTTGAGTTTGCTTCTTTGTTCGCTTGATCCTTTGTTCCTTTGTTCTTATCACCTTGGTTCTAGGTTCTTGGTTCTAGGTTCTACCGTCGTCATCAGTCCATCTTTCGGCATCTTCGTCGGCACGGCGACCGGGCGAAAATCCTGGTTGGGCGCGAGCGTAAAGCGGTACATTCGCACCAGATGCGAGACCACAATCCGCATCTGCATCTGCGCGAAAGCCAGACCAACGCAGACGCGCGGCCCGCCGCCAAAGCCGATCAGCGCAAACGGCTTCTTGCCCTCCTCACGGGGCGGCGCGAAACGGTCGGGATCGAAGCGCGCGGGCTCGTGCCACAGCTCCGGCATGTGATGCGTCCACACGATTGAGTACATCACTGTCCAGCCCGCCGGAATGCGATAGCCGCCGTACTCGAAGGGCGCGACTACGCCGCGAAAGCCGCCGGGCGCGGGAGGATGCAGCCGCTCAGCCTCGCGCAGCACACGATCCAGCAGCGGCATCTGCTTAAGCTGCGCCATCGTCGGCGGCCCGTCGCCCACAAGCTGCAGCTGCTCATCCAGCAGCCGCGCATAGATCTCGGGGTGGCGCAGCAGCTCATACATCACCCAGGTCAGCAGTGACGTGATCGTGTCGTGGCCGGCCCACAGCAGCACCAGCAGCTCGTCGATCAGCTCGGCATCCGAGAAGCCCACACCCTGATCATCGCGGGAGTCCAGCAGCAGACCGAGTAGATCGTCGCCTGGCGGCTGCGCCCGGCGCTCGGCGATCACGGCTTGCAGCGTGCGGCGCAGCGATTGGCCTGCGGTCCAGGCTTTGGCGTAGGGCGTGCCCGGCAGCTTCCAGGCCGGCGGCGCGAACAAGCCGCCCGTGAAAAGATGAAACTGATCGTAGAAGCGCCGCGCCTCGGATTGATTTCGTGCGCCCAGCATCAGCCGCGCCGCAATATCGAAGCTGAGATGCTTGAAGCCGTCGAAGAGCTTCAACTGGCCGCGCCGCGACCAGTCGGCGCTATGCTCCGCCGTCAGCTGCTGCATCACCTCAAAGTAGCGGCCCAGCATCGCGCCGTGCAGCGCCGGCTGAATCATGCGGCGGTGGCGGCGATGCTCCGCGCCGTCGATCAGCGACAGGCCATCGCCGATCAGCGAGGTAATCGGCTTGCCCCAGCCGTCGCGCGACGAGAACAGGTGCAGATGCGTGCCGAGCATGAAGCGGTTGGCCTCGGCGCCAAGCAGCACCGCGCAGGGCCGGCCCATGAGATGCGTGCGCCAGACCGGGCCGTAGCGCTCGTAGCGCTGCTGGGCGAAAGCGAGCGGATCGCGCACCCATGGGATCGTCTCGCCGATCCAGGGCCAACCTTGAGCGCCCGGCGGCAGCGGCAGCGAATCGAATACTGAGACAGCCATGCCTGATCTCCTGTGGTGTGACGAGGCGAGGATATTATAGCGCTGCCGGCAAACGGAGGAGCGGGCAGCGTGAGGGTGAGGGGCCAGCTACGCACAACTACCGCGATCGAGATCGATCGCGGTAGTTGTGCGTGGGTACTGGCTAAATGGGGCATGACCGATTCGCCAAGTACTGGCGCAGACAAGCCTAGATTACTAGGCAACGAGTCGTTGCCTAAGGGACCTAGATTCGGCGCAGGCGAAAGGACAGGCCACACCCTCCAGACCGATTATCTGTACTAATCCCAATCGTGACGGGCTGATAGGGACGCACTGTATGATAATTTCCTTGGGGAAGGTTGTTTTCACATTGTCCTGCACGACCAAACGCCCAATATTGAATATCGAGGACCACATCAGTCCGTCCTTCTAGCACAAAGGTCAGGTTGCATCCGCCCGTTCGTTCATCCGTATCTATGACAATCGGGTGACTCAACTGACCGGAGGCCGTCACTGGAATCTGATGTGTTCCCTGATACCCACACTGATCAGCATTATCACCAGGCATGACATACCAGGCCATGGAGAGGCTAAGACCTGCGAGAGAATTACTCGGATCTTCGATCCCAAAGCTTAACTGGCACCCACCACCGCGATTATCCGTGTCTGCATGGATATTTTGAGACCAAGAATTTTC
>JAFAYS010001123.1 GCA_019240175.1 Chloroflexota bacterium
CGTCCGTTGTGCTGGTACAGATCGCTCGATCCGGTCAGCCGGAAGGCTAGCTCGCCCACGCCGACGCTATCGCCGCGCCAGAACGAGCGCACGGCATCGCGATATTTGCCGTTCCACTCGGCCCACAGCACCGGGAAGTTGCCGACCTGATAGCCGCCCTCGCCCACGTCCCACGGCTCCGCGATCAGTTTGACCTGCGAGAGCACCGGGTCCTGGTGAATAATATCGAAGAACGATCCCAGCCGATCGACCTCGTGCAACTCGCGAGCCAGCGCCGAGGCCAGATCGAAGCGGAAGCCGTCGACGTGCATTTCCAGCACCCAGTAGCGCAAGCTGTCCATGATCAGCTGAAGCACGCGCGGATGCTGCGCGTTCAGCGTGTTGCCGCAGCCGGTGTAGTCCATGTAAAAGCGCGGCGCGTCCGGCACCAGGCGATAGTACGAGGCGTTGTCGATGCCACGAAACGAGAGCGTCGGCCGCAGGTGGTTGCCCTCGGCGGTGTGGTTATACACCACGTCGAGAATTACCTCGATGCCGTGCGCGTGGAAGGTTTTGACCATCGCCTTGAACTCGCGCACCTGCTGGCCCTGCGATCCTGAGCTAGAATAGCGCACGTCGGGCGCGAAGTAGCCGATTGTGTTATAGCCCCAGTAGTTCGACAGGCCGTTGTCGACCAGCACGCGATCGTTGACGAACTGATGCACCGGCAGCAGCTCGACCGCCGTCACGCCCAGCGCTTTGAGATAGTCGATCACGTCTGGGCTGGCCAGGCCGGCGTAGGTTCCGCGCAGCGGCTCCGGCACGCTGGGATGCTGGCAGGTCATGCCTTTAACATGCATCTCGTAGATCACCGATTGGTGCAGCGGCGTGTTCGGATGCGCGTCGTCGCCCCAGTCGAAGGCCGAGTCGATGACCACCGCTTTGGGCATACCCGGCGCGCTGTCGGCCTCGTCCGGCTCCAGATCTTCGTTCTTGCCGCCCAGCGGATAGCCCGACATCGCGTCGCTCCACGCAATCGTGCTGCTCAGCGCCTTGGCGTAGGGATCGATCAGCAGGTTATTGGGATTGAAGCGCATGCCGTACTCGGGCAGATACGGGCCGTGGACGCGGTAGCCGTAGAGCTGGCCGGGCTGAATGCCGGGCAGATAGCAGTGCCAGACATAATCGGTCTGCTCCGGCATCTTGACACGCAGCGTCTCCTTGCTCGGATCGTTGGCGTCGAACAAGCACAGCTCGACCGCCTCGGCATACTCCGAGAAGATCGCGAAGTTTACGCCTTCGCCGTCCCAGGTTGCGCCCAGCGGATAGGGTTTACCGGGCCATACTTTGGTCATGAGAAGATTCCTTGATAAGTAGTGCTACAGGCAGATCGGCAAAGACCGATGCCAGCTGCAATCCGCGCTGGCCGTTCTGCTCGCCGATCGTGATTCGTTGATTGGTGAAGAGCTGCCGGTAGGTCGTGCCTGGCTCCGCGTCGGGCAGCACCAGCAGATCGCCGCCCCACGCGTCGCCAAGCGGCGCGCCATCCTCGCTTGCCAGCCGCGTCACCAGCCGGGGCGCAACCACGATGATCTCGGCGTCTTCGTGGCGACGCGCAAAGGCGATCACTTGCTCGGCGTGCGCTCCCTGCGCTTCCAGCGATACGTAGCTGCCCTCGGCAAAGAGCGCGGGACTTTCCCGGCGCAGCCGCAGCGTGCGCTCAGTCAGATACAGCTTGACGCAGCCGTCGGCTTTGTTCGCGAGCAGCTCACGGGCAAATGCGGCCATGTCAGCCGACTCAGCGCGCGTGCGCTCGTCCAGCGATTTGAGCATCGCAGCGTGCCGGGCATAATCGACCGGGCGGCGGTTGTCGGGATCGACCAGGCTGAGATCCCAGGTCTCGTTGCCCTGGTAGATATCGGGAACGCCCGGCGCGGTCAGCTTGAGCAGCGTCTGCGACAGCGCGTTGAACACGCCGTAGTGCGCGATCTTGGCGGCAAAGACCCGGAAGTCGGCCAGAAACGCGTTGGCCGGCGTATTTTCCAGGATGCGCGCCACAAACGTGCTGACGGCAGCGTCCCACTCCTGGTTGGGATTGACCCAGCTGGTGTTGGTTTTGGCCTCTTTGAGCGCCTTTAGCATGTACTCCTGCATGCGCCCGACGAACTCGGCGTGCGTCTGCTCGTTCATTTCTTCAAACGGCCACGCGCCCAGCAGCGTCTGGTAGAGCAGATATTCCTCGTTGCGATCCGGCGCGGACCTGCCGCCGACCTTGGTCTTGTGCTTGCGATTGAAGCGGCTCCAGCGACTCAGCGCGCCGCGCCACTCTTTGGGCAGCTCGCTCAGCACATCGATGCGCGCGCGCACATCTTCCGAGCGCTTGGTGTCGTGCGTCGAGGTAGTCAGCATCGTATGCGTCCAGCGCTTCAGCCGCTCCTGATTGGCGCGGTGGAAGGTCGTGACGTCGGTGCCGAACTGCTGGGGCTCGCCGCCGACCTCATTGAGCGAGATCAGCCGGTTGTAGATGTAGAAGGCGGTATCTTCCAGGCCCTTCGCCATCACCGGACCGGTCACCTGCTGGAATTTCTGCACCCAGTCCTGCTGCATCCGGCGATCTTCCTCGTCGGCGGTGCCGGGATAGCGCAGCAGCAGCACGTCGCGAATGAAGTCAAAGATCGATGGATCGGTGACCTGGCTGCGCTTCTTGGCACAGGAGATCGCGGTCTCGATGTACTGCTTCTCGCCCGGCGGCACTACGCCATCGGCGATGTAGGTGCGATAGATCGGGAAGCAGGCGATTACCTCGCGCAGGGCAAAGCGCAGCGCATTGAGCGTAAAGTCGCGCATGTAGCGGTTGCGCTCGGCGATGCGGCTAAGCTGGTTCGACAGCACGTTGATCTCGCTGACCAGCGCGATCAGCATGACCTGACGTTTTTTGGCCATGATCAGATCGGTGAAGTTGGTCTGATCCGCATAAAACTTGTGGTAGATCGCGTCGAAGGCTTTGGCGTTGGCGCTATCCACAAACAGGCCGTTGACCAGATTCAGAAACTCGTAGCCGCTGGTGCCGTCGACGGGCCAGGCATTGGGCAAGCTCTCGTTGTGGCCGAGAATCTTTTCGACGACAACATACAGCGGTCGGGCGGCCAGGCTGTGCGGATCGTCGCGATAGGCCGCGTGATACTGCTCGATCAGCTGCGGCTCGATCTCTTCCCAGCTGTCGTCGTCGCCGTCGAAGTGCTGGCGGGCGAGCGTCAGGATCGTATGCAGCTGGAGGTTGCGGAAATAGCGCGCCGGGTCCCACAAACCATCGGGATGGTCGATGCGCAGCCCATTGACGCTGCCGTCGGTCAGCAGCCGCAGAATCAGCTTGTGCGTTCCCGCGAAGACATCGGGCTGCTCCATGCGGATCGCCGCCAGGTCGTTGATGTCGAAGAAGCGCCGGTAGTTGATCTCTTCAGCCGCGACGCGCCAGTAGGCCAGGCGGTAGGCCTGCGCTCGCACCAGCCCATCCAGCCGATCGAAGGAGCGCGCGTCGCCGGGCGTGCCATTGTAAATCTCGGTCGCGCGGCTGATCGCCTCCGCCATCGTGGCATCGGACTCGCTGAGCGCGTTGAGGCGGCGCTTGATGATCTCTTTTTCGCGCTGGCGCTCGGCGCTCTTCTCTGGATCGATCTCGGTGCGCGACGGCAGATGGCTCAGCGCGGTCATAATGCTTTGCAGCTCCAGCCGCGAGTTTTCGGCGGCCTCCTGCTCCTGCGCGATCTCGTGAACCAGCTCAAGGATCTGCAAATAGGTTCCCGGCGCGAGCGGCAGCTGGGTCTCGTAGTAGCTCAGGAAGAACGCGCCGCCGCTGTAGGAAAGCTGCAGCTCCTGGTTTTCCAGCACCTGACCGTACTGCGCGCCAAGGATCGGCAGCAGCACCTGATTGGCCATCTCTTGCTTGAGCGGCTGCCAGTCGATATCGAACCAGGTGGCGTAGGGCGACGACGGGCCGTTTTCCAGCACGTCCTGCCAGTACTCGTTGCCAGCCTGCGCAATGCCCATGTGATTGGGCACGGTGTCCAGGATCTGGCCCATGCCGTGCTCGTGCAGCGTGCGCACAAACTCCTGGTACTCTTCTTCCGAGCCGATCGCCGGATTCAGCGAGTTATGATCGCAAATATCGTAGCCGTGCATACTGTCGGGCCGGGCACGAAAGTACGGCGACGCGTAAATGTGGCTGATGCCAAGTGCTTTGAGGTACGGGATCTGCGCCTGTGCGTCTTTGAAGGTAAACGTGCGGTTGAATTGCAACCGATAGGTCGCTGTTGGAACCTGACGCAGCCGAGCAAGATCGGCCTGGATCGCATCCCATACGGACATGACGCTACTGTCGATTGCCATAAATATGTCTGTATATCCTCATCTAGTGAGCCTACTCGTTTCGGCGCACAGCGGTGAGCTGGCGGATCGATAACGATGCTCAGGAACGTTTTATAGGTGTTGACGCAGTTTGAAGTGGCGACAGTGCCGTTCGTGTGCCGTTCATATCTCTAGCAGGAAGCGTGCCTGCTGAGTACTCCCCATTGCCCGACCGGCGTGGCTCGCTTCTATGCGCTCCACCTTACGTTCTTTATTCTGAGCTTAATCATACCATAGCTGGAAGATTGAGCTGTGCGGCGCGTGGGAATAGGTTGCTAGCGTCTTTTAATTAGTAAATTGATGCAATGTTTCGTTATTTATAAGATGTTATTCGATAACCAGTTTGCCGGGGATTGATATTTTTGGGGCGTATGCAATACGCCCCAAAAATCTGTTGAAACAATGAAGCTATTGCTCTATCCATTGACTTCACCAAAGTCATGATTGTATGCATTTGTTCGATCTTTTCGCACCTGTTCGTAGGGGCGTATTGCATACGCCCCGGATCTACGTGCTCCAAAATATTTCTCTGACGCTCCTTAAAACGAAAGAACAGGGCCTCGTCGCCCCGCTCTCCTCTGTGCGTCTATGCGCGCCTGGGTTGTTTTAGCCGTTGTGGCGGGCGAACTCCTGCATAAAGCTCGCCAGCGCCTCGCAGCCCTCTTGATCCATCGCGTTATAGATCGAGGCGCGAATACCGCCGACCGAGCGATGGCCGGCCAGGCCGATCATGTCGGCGGCTGTGGCCTCTGTGACGAACTGTTTCTCCAGCGCCTCGCTCGGCAGGCGGAAGGTCACATTCATCAGCGAGCGGCTGTCGAGCGCGGCATGACCACGATAAAATCCGCCGCTGTTGTCGATCGCGGCATAGATCGCGCTGGCCTTGCGCTCGTTGCGCTGCGCCATGCCTTCGAGCCCGCCGCTGTCTTCGATCCAGCCCAGCACCAGGTTGAGCAGATACACGCCGAAGCTGGGCGGCGTGTTGTAAAGCGAGTTGTTCTTGGCGTAGGTGGCGTAGCGCAGCATCGTCGGCGGCGTTTTGGCGGCGGTCTCCATCCAGCTTTGGCGGATCAGCACAGCCGTGACGCCGGACGGCCCCAGGTTTTTCTGCGCGCCCGCGTAGATCAGATCGAACTTGGTCGCGTCAAACGGGCGCGACAAAATATCGCTGCTCATGTCGGCTACCAGCGGACGATCGCCGACCTCGGGCCAGTCGTGCCACTGGACGCCGTGGATTGTCTCGTTGGAGGTCATGTGGACATAAGCCGGATTGTCGCTGAGGTGGATCTCCTCGGGGAGTGGGATGCGGCAATAGTGCTCGGTCTCGGTGCTGGCGGCCTCGTGGACCTTGCCGATCTTGGCGGCTTCTTCCTTGGCTTTCTCCGACCAGGAACCGGTCATCAGCAGATCGACGGTGCCGTTGGCGGGCAAGAAGTTGAGCGGCACCATCGCGAACTGCAGGCTCGCGCCGCCTTGAATGAACAGCACGCGGTAGCTTTCGTCGAGCTTGAGCAGCCGCTTGAAGCGGGTCTCGGCCTCGGCGTTGATCGCCTCGTACTCCTTGGAGCGGTGGCTCATCTCCATCACGGAGATCCCACGGCCCCCGTAGTCCAGCAACTCCTGCTGCGCGCGTTCGAGCACCGGACGCGGCAAGATCGCCGGCCCGGCGTTGAAGTTATACACCTTAGTCATTGCGCATATGCTCCTTGATAGGCGGTTTGCATCGCTCTACTATACCGCTATTCTTGGTGTGCATGCGCCGCAGCAAGCTTCGATTCGGGAATCGCCGGTGAGCATGGAACGTGTCGTCAGGCGCTGCCCACGCCGTCGAAGGGTGCCGCGTCGAGCGCCAGCGCATCTTCCGCTTGATGTACCACTACGCGATTGCGGCCTGAGCGCTTGGCCTCGTAGAGCGCGGCATCGGCCTGTTGCAGCAGCGGCGCGAGATCGCTGATCGGCGTGCGTGTGGCGGCGACACCAAAGCTGGCCGTCGCCGTGATCGGGCCACTGTCGCTGGGAATCTCTGTCTGCATAATGCCAATCCGCAGCCGCTCGGCCACATGCTGGGCGGTCGCCTCGTCGGCATCCTGCACCAGCAGCACAAACTCCTCGCCGCCGTAGCGCGCCAAAATATCGATGTCACGGGCCAGCGACTGGCAGACGTGAGCCACGCTGCGCAGCACCTGATCGCCGATCGCGTGGCCGTAGGTATCGTTGATCTGCTTGAAGCGATCGACGTCGAAGATCACGACCGCGAGCGGCAGATCGTGGCGCTGTGTGCGCTTCATCTCGCGCTCGGCCAGCCCAAAGAACGCGCGACGATTGAGCAGGCCGGTCAGGGCATCGGTCTCGGCTAGCTGCTTGAGCTGTTTGATCAAGACCTCGCGCTCCTGCTCCACGCGCTGGCGCTCGGAGATCTCGCGGGTCAGCTCGGCGTTAGTTTGCGTCAGCGCCTCGGTGCGCTCTTGCACCCGCTGCTCCAACGACTCATTGAGCGATTGCAGCTCGGCCTCATGCTGCAACAGGCTCGATACCAGGGTGCTCAGCGATGTCGAAAGCACATTCACCTCGGTGTAGCTGGGCACGACCGGCAGCTGTGCGCTCATATTGCCCTGACGAATGCGTCGCGCCGCGCTGCTCAGCGCCAGCAGTGGCCGCGCGATCCGTCCGGCCATGATCCAGCCCACACAGATAAACAGCAGGCTGGTCAGGCTGCCAACGAAGAAGATCTGCTGTTGGAGGCTGGTGACCGGCGTGAAGGCCGCGTCGACAGCCTGGCGCGTCACCGTGATCCAGCCCAGGCCTGGGTACGAGCGGTAGCCGCTGCTGGCGCTGAAGCCAGTCAGATAGGTTTTGCCGTCGGGCCACTCCTCGATCAGGTAGCTATTGACGCCTTGCTGCGCTTGTTGCAGGCTGCGCAGTTTCAGTGTCTGCCCGCGCAGTTCGGCGGGTCCCATCAGCACGTTGCCTTCTTTGCTCAGCACCAGCATCTCGATCGCGTTACGATCTTCGACGCTTTTGAGCACCGAGTGCTCGACTTCTTGCGCCCAGGTCCAGCTGAGATGCGCGCCCAGCACGCCCAGCGGCGCTCCCTGCTGCGAGGTCACCGGCACCGAAACATCGACAAAGCGCAGCGGCTCGCCGGTGTTGTTGGGCAGCAGCTTGGCCAGCAGCATTGCCTCGTGGACATCGCCGACAAATGGCTGCTGGAGCGCGCCCTGATACCAGGGTCGTTGCGAAACATCGACGCCTTCCAGCAGCATTTTGGTGCTAGCCTGGACGCTGCCCTGCGGATCGGCAAAGCCGATCCAGGCATAGTCGGGATAGGTATCTTGGAGCTTCTCAAGCAGCGCGCGGCGCTCGGCGGGATCGGCGGCGGGATTGCGCATGACGTTCAACGTCGCGGCGATCTGAATATCGCGGTAGCGCTCGAACATGCCACGGTCGAGCTTATCGCTCATTTGGAAGGCTAGCTCGGCCAACGAGTGTCCAATATCGCGCTGGACCTGCCGCGTGGTGGTTCGCCCGATGATCAGGCCAAGCATGAGCGTAAGAATCAGCGTGATGATGCCGAACGCGAGCGCTAGATGCGCTTTGAGGCTTTGAGGCCGCATATTGAGATCCCTGTGAGTATTGTGCTAGAACGCTCGCAACAGCGCGGGATCTGCTGCAATGTCAGGATTCATAGAGAACATCAATAGTTTTGCCCTATTGGTTCTCTGAACGTACTGTACCATTGTCAGTGGTAACACGCGGGCTATCTCGATCAGGCCATTGGTGCCACGCTTGGATGGGCTACAGTTATGAGTAATCGGATCGAGCGGGCTAGGGCGCGGAGCTACGGCGGACAGACGCTCAAACGTTGGGTGAGTTGGGCGCGGTGAATCCCTGCGCCAGCCGCGTTACAGCACAGCCTGGCTCGATCGATCCTGGACGTTCGTCGGTTGTGCATATGCGCATAGCAGGGTACACTCCAACCTATGCAACCTCACCAAGACTCAAGCCCTGTGCTGCTGCCATCGGCCCGTCGACGTGGCCTGATTGTGCTGCTGATAGGCAACTTTCTGATGTTCGGCGGCTTCTTCATGCTGATCCCGCTGATCTCGGTCCACTATGTTACGGATCTGGGCTTTACGGCGGCGGCGGTCGGCATTGTGCTGGCGGCGCGTCAGCTCACACAGCAAGGTCTCACGCTGTTTGGCGGGGCGCTCGCCGACTCCTGGGGACCGAAGGGTCTGCTCTGCTGGGGCCTGGCGATCCGCTCGGTCGCGTTTGCCGGCCTGGCCTGGGCCGACTCGTTCGTCACGCTGCTGCTGCTCTGCATGCTGGCGGCGATCGGCGGCGCGC
>JAFAYS010001136.1 GCA_019240175.1 Chloroflexota bacterium
GCCACACCGACGCGCTGATGCTGCTGGTGACCGATCCTGAGGCCTACACCGTCAACCGCATCATTGCCGTCGATCGCGGCCAGCTCTTCCTGCTCGACACGCCGCAGCCGATCGCGCCGCGCAGCTACACCGATGTGATTATGCGGACCGGCAAGCCGATCCTGCTACGCAACGCGCCCGACGATCAGGAAACCTACGGCATCGTCGCGAATCTCGTCGGCTCTGACGATCAGGTCATCTCCTGGGTCGGTGTGCCGCTGCTCAACACCTCCGGGCAGCCTTTCGGCATGCTCTCGATGCAGGGCTACACGGTCGGCGCATACGATCTCCGTGACATCGATTTCCTGACCAACGTCGCCAACCAGATCTCGCTCAATATTCAGAACGCCTCGCTCTTCGCGCAGACCGAGCAGCAGATCAAGCAGCTAGCCGCCGAGACCGAGCGGCTTGAGCAGATCAATCGCGTTTCGAGCTGGACCAGCGAGATGCTGGACGTGAACGAGCTGTTTCACCGCACGGTGGTCGAAATGGCGCGCGTCACCAACGCCGACCAGGCGCGGCTGATGATGTTTGATCGCGGGCGTGGTATTGGCATCTGCCAGGCTGAGCTAAAGCATACCGGTGCGGTCGGACGGCTGACGATTCCGCTGAACGGCAATCCCGCCGTGGCCTGGATCGACGAGCGCCACACCTCGATGCTGGTGCCCAACGCGGTCGATGATCCGCGCTTCGAGCCAATTCATGTCATTCTGCGCAAAGAAAATATTCGTGACATTCTGGTCGTGCCGCTGATCGTCAAAGATGAGGTCATCGGCTCGGTTGGCCTCGACGCACAGGCACGCGAGCATAGCTTTAGCGAGCGCGACATCGCGACCTGCGAGACGATCGCTAACCAGGTGGCGACCGCGATCGAAAACGCGCGGCTGTGGAAAGCTACGCAGCAAAGCGTACATGAGCTGACGCTGCTCTACGACCTGAGCGTTAGCCTCACGACCATGCTGGATCTCGACGAAATTCTGGCGACGCTGGCCAGCGCCGCGCTTGAGATCCAGCGCGCCGACCTGAGCGCGGTGGTGCTGCTGGATACGCATGGAGCGATCACAGAGTTTGCCGGCCTGACCCAAACGGGTGGTGATGTCGCGCCGGATACCTTCGAGCGCAGCGATCTGATCCAGCAAGTGATGAGCGAGTCTAAAGCGCTGGTCGTCAACGATTGCTGGGAAGACGACGGCACGCGCTGCCTGGACGTAGACGAGGCCCTGCGCTCGTATATCATCGTGCCGGTGATGATCAAGAGCCAGCCGGTGGGCGCGCTGATTATCGCCGCCTACCAGGCCCGCACCTGGTCGGATCGCGAACAGTCGCTGCTGACGATTCTGACCGGTCAGGCGGCCTCCGCGATCGAAAACGCGCATCTCTTCAAATCCGAGCAGGAAAAACGCCAGCTGGCCGATACGCTGCGCGAGGTGGCGCTCTCGCTGACCTCGACGCTCGATCTGGCGGAAGTGCTGGAGATTATTCTTGGTCAGCTGCGGCGCGTGGTGTACTACGACAGCACATCGGTGCAGCTGCTGCGCGACGACGATCAGTTTGAGATCATCTCGGCGCGCGGCTTTGAAGCTCCTGTCACCGACGATCTGCTGATCCCGGCCAAAGATCCGGCCCGGCCCAATAGCCGCGTGATCGCGGCCCGACGCCCCGTGATCGTCGACGATATGGCCGTGGAATATCCGGTCTTCCACGACTCGGAGCGGGTGATGCATATTCGGGCCTGGATGGGCGTGCCGCTGATCCATGGCACGCAGCTGCTGGGCATGATCACGCTCGACAGCCGCCAGCCGCACTTTTACACCGAAGACATGGCGGATCTGGCGCTGACCTTTGCCACGCAGGCCGCCCAGGCGATCGAGCACGCGCGGCTCTTCGAGCAGATTCGCGGCTTCAACGTTGCGCTTGAGCAGATGGTCGCCGATCGTACTGCCGCGCTCACGGCGGAAAAAGAGCGGCTCGAAGCCGTGCATACGATTACAACAACGCTGACGGCCTCACTCGACATCGATGAGATCGTGATTAAAACCCTGGAGCTGGCGGCCAACGCGGTGGGCGTGCGGCGCGGCTCGGTGCTGCTGCGCGACTCGATCAGCGATGTGCTGCTCTACCGCGCCGTGCTGACCGAATCCGAGGGCCTGATCTCGACCGCCGAGCCGTTCAATCTGCCGCCGGGCAACGTTGTGCAGTGGACGCTGGAAAACCAGCAAGGCGTGTGTATCGAAGATGTGCGCAAAGATTCGCGCTGGATCGATATCGGGCAGCATACCGCCGAGATTCGCTCGTTCCTGGCCGTGCCGCTGCTGGCCGCCGATGTGCCGCTGGGCGTGCTGATGCTCAACAGCAACCAGGAAGGCTACTTCGGCGAGGAGCACTTCCGGCTGCTTTCGACGATCGCCAGCGAGGTCGCGATCGCGGTCCACAACGCCGAGCTGTACAACTTCATTAACGAGCAGGCCACGCGGCTAGCCGAGCTGCTGCAGCTCCAGCGCGAAGAAACCGGCAAGAACCGCGCGATCCTTGAGTCGGTGGCTGAGGGCGTGCTGGTGCTTGACGAGCAAGATACCGTGCTGCTCTACAACCGTGCCGCGACCGAGGTGCTGCAAATCTCCGAAGAGGCGATGATTGGTCGCTCGCTGGATCGCATCGCGCAGTATGGCAGCGATCCCGAGGAGCGCCAGCGCGCGCTGCTGCTCTACGACGCACTTGCCGAAGGCGTGACCGGCGCGCGACGACTGCATGGCCCGGTGCATACCCAGGTCGAGTTGCGCGGCCAGACGATCGACGCGACCTTCGCGCCGGTGACGACGCCCGATGGCGAGCGCATCGGTGTGGCGGCGGTGCTGCGCGATATCACGCGTGAGATCGAGTCCGACAAGGCCAAGCGCGAGTTTATCTCGACGGTCTCGCACGAGTTGCGCACGCCGCTGACCTCGGTCAAAGGCTACGTCGATCTACTGATGCTGGGCACTGCCGGACAGATCAACGACATGCAGAAAAGCTTCTTGCAAGTCGTCAAGTCCAACGCCGACCGCCTGAACGCGCTGGTCGAGGATCTGCTGGAAATCTCGCGGCTGGAAAACGGCAAGGTCACGCTCAACGTCAAGACGGTCAACGTGCCCGATCTGATCAACGATATTGTGGCCTCGCTGCGCACCGAGACCGAGCGCAAGCGCATGCAGCTGACGATCGAGATCCAGCCGACGCTGCCGACGATCGAGGCCGACAACAAACGCATCAGCCAGGTGCTGACGAACCTGATCTCGAACGCGCACAAATACACGCGCGAAGAAGGCCGGATCACGATCCGCGCCTTCCAGAGCGGCGATCTGGTGCAAGTCGATGTGGTCGATACCGGCGTTGGCATTCCGCCCCAAGAGCTGCCCAAGATGTTCTCGCGCTTCTTCCGCGCCAACAACTCGCTCAAAGACGAAGTCGGCGGCACCGGCCTGGGCCTGTCGATCGCGAAGTCGTTTGTGGAACTGCATGGCGGCGATATGTGGGTCACCAGCGAGCTTGACGTGGGCAGCACCTTTAGCTTTACCGTGCCGATCGAGTACCGGCCACCACCACGCGATGAGGATACCACCGCAATGAATGAGGTCATGCATGCCAGCTAAAATCCTGGTGGCGGATGACGAGCCGGATGTTTTGTTTATGACGGCGTTTACGCTGCGCCAGCTTGGCGGCTTCGATGTGATCGAGGCGCGCAATGGCCAGGAGGCGCTTGAGCTTTCCGAGCAGCACAAGCCGGATCTTCTGGTTCTTGATGTGCAGATGCCGCGCATGACCGGCTACGAAGTCTGCCGCCAGGTACGCAAGCACGCCACGCTCGCCAACACGCCGGTGATTCTGCTGTCGGCCAAAGGGCAGCAGTATGAGATCCAGGAAGGCCACGAGGCCGGAGCAACGCTGTATATTCTCAAGCCCTACGCCCCCCAAAATCTCGTCGAGCAGGTCAGTCTGCTGGTCGGCTCGGCGTAGCACAACAACCCCTTTAGCTTAGCGTCCCTCATCCCCGCCGATTGATGCGACAGCACGCTGACACAGCGCGGCTGTCGCACGATCTATGAAAGTTAGAACATGTACGCATGAGCGCGATCGTTATTGAGCAACAAGTAGCGCACTACGAGGTCATCGGACGCGGGCAGCCGGTTTTGTTCCTGCATAGCTGGCTCGGCTCGTGGCGAACCTGGATGCCGACGATGGAGACGATCGGCGATCGCTATCGGGCGATCGCCCTCGATTTCTGGGGCTTCGGCGACTCGGCGGCGCGC
>JAFAYS010001145.1 GCA_019240175.1 Chloroflexota bacterium
TTTGTGTCGGCTCGGTCCTGGCAAAGCTGGAAGGTCGCGTCGCCTTTGAGGAGCTGCTTGCGCGGCTGCCGGGTCTCCGCCGCCACCCGGAGCAGCCGGCGGTCTGGTATCCTTTCTTGATCAGCCGCGCCTACACCAGATTCCCGATCGCGTGGGACCGTGAGCCCGCCACGTAAGACGATGGGGGCTTCGATTCTCCCTTTCTCACGACCATGCCTAACATCAGGGACGCGTCCAGCTATGCTCCTTCGGCACTGCGACAATAGCTCTCGACGATCGTCAAGAGCGGGGGCAGCGCCAGCGGCTTGCGCAGGTAGAAGGCCAGCTCCATGCCGTCGGCCTCGCGCTCTGACAGATTCTGCGCCGAGAGCACGACCACGGGGATCTGGGCGAGCTGAGCATCCTGCTGTTGCGCACGCCGAAACTCATACCCGTTCATCACCGGCATCAAAAGATCGAGCAGGATCAAGCGTGGGTGTGAGTGATCCTGCTGGAGATAGGCCAGCGCGGCTCCACCATGCGGCACTGCGGCCACGGTGTAGCCTTCATCAGCTAACAGATCGCACAAACTGTTGCGGATCGCAGCATCGTCTTCGACCACCAGAATCTCGGCGCACAGAGGTGTAGCATGCATAGATTCGTCGTCCTTCCTGAGGCTGCCCTTGCGTACCGAGGGACACGCCACCTGCTGGATCGTCGATATGAGGGGTGGGCCTGGCATAGGAATCGTCCTCGTGCCTCTGTCTTTGCAGGAACTGCACCACCAGATCGGCATGCGGCGCGCTGGCGTTGGCATGAACCGCACCACCACAACAGGAGGACACGAACCATGCAGCGCACGGCGTTCTTCCGGCGAAGACTCGCAGCGATGAGATGGGCGACGACCACGGCGGGTGATCGATGAGCGGCCCCGTTGCGATTACGATCGACGGGCTGACCGTGCGCTACCGGGCCGGCGCGGCCCCTGTAGTCGCGCTACAGGATCTGAGCTGCCAGATCGCTGGCGGCACGTTCATCGCACTGGTCGGGCCCAGCGGCTGCGGCAAGAGCACCCTGCTGCGCGCGCTCGGTGGTCTCGTCGCGCCCACGGCGGGCCGCATCGCTATTGGTGGCGCGAACCCGGATGATGCCCGCGCCGCGCGACTCGTCAGCTTTGTTTTTCAGCAGCCGGTGTTGCTGCCCTGGTGCACGGCACGCCAAAATATTGAGCTGCCGCTGCGGCTGTTTGGCTGGTCGGCACCACGCCGCCACGCCGCCGCAGCGCAGTTTCTCGATCTCGTCGGCCTCGCGCGCTTCGCGGACAGCTACCCGTCCCAGCTCTCGGGCGGGATGCAACAGCGCGTCGCGCTCGCGCGCGCGCTCGTGTTTGAGCCGGCGGTGCTGTTGCTGGATGAGCCGTTCGGGGCTTTGGATGAGATCACCCGCGAACGACTCAATGTCGAACTGCTGCGCATCTGGTCGGCTACACAGGCGACGGTGCTGTTCGTGACGCATTCGCTGGCCGAGGCGGCCTTTCTGGCCGATCGCGTGCTGTTTCTAGCGAGGGAGCCGGGCCGTCTCGTCGCCGATGTGCCGATCACGCTGCCCCGACCGCGCACGGCGGCATTGTTGGAGCACGATGACTTTCTGCATACCGTTGCCGGGCTGCGCCGACAGCTCAACCGGCACGACCCGCCACCGCCACAGGCAGGAGGCCGTCATGGATAACGCGCTATCCCGAACGCCACTTACTCAGTGGCTGCGTGGGCTGGGGGAGCCGTTGCAGAGCTTTGGTGCCGCCGCGCTGGTGTTTCTGCTCTGCCTGGCGATGCTCCAATGGGGCGTGCCCGCGCTCGGCATCCCAGCCTACATCCTCCCCACGCCATCGCAGGTACTCAGCCGCGCCCTCGATCCCGAGCGCCGGCTGGCGTATCATGTGGGCATCACCGCGCTTGAGGGCATCAGCGGCTTCGTCGTGGGCAGCCTGGGCGGGTTTCTACTGGCCGTGCTGTTTGTGCACGCCCGACCACTCGAAGCCGCGCTGTATCCCTGGGCCGTCGTCTCGCAGACGGTGCCGATCGTCGCGCTGGCACCACTGCTGGTGCTCTGGTTCGGCAACGGCCTGCTGCCACGCGCCGCTATCGCGGCGCTCTTTACCTTCTTCCCCGTGCTGGTGAACAGCACGCGCGGCCTGCGCCTTGACGATCAGGCGACTCTCGATCTGCTGCATTCTTACGGAGCCAACCGTCGGCAGCTCTTCTGGACTCTGCGGGTGCCACAGTGTTTGCCGTTTCTGTTTACCGGGCTCAAGATTGGTGCCACACTGGCGATCATCGGCGCGATCGTCGGCGAGTTTGCCGGTGCCGCTGCCGGGCTCGGCTATCTGATCACCGTTTCAACCTACTACCTGGAAACCGACCTGACCTTCGCCGCCGTCAGCGCGGCCTCGCTACTGGGTATTGGTCTGTATGTGATCCTGCTGGCGCTGGAGCGCTGGCTAGTATTCTGGCAGCGGCCTAGCTAAGCTGCCACGCGCTGACGGCGCTCGGCACGGGGTATGGGCTACCTCACAGCACAGCCCATCATAATCCACAGGTGTAAAAAACCGATACGGAGGAAGCATGACAACAGCGCACAAACTTTGGGACCAGGCCGTGCGGGACTATCTTACCGCGCAAGATGACGAGGCCGTCGACGTGATTTTTCCCACCTTCACGCGCGCGATCGGAGATCTGACCGGTCAGGTGATTGTTGATTATGGCTGCGGCGATGGCCGCTATGCGCGGCAGCTGAAAGCCCTGGGTGCCCGTCAGGTGATTGGGGTCGATATGTCGCCAGCGATGATCGCCGCCGCGGTCGCCGCCGATCCCGCATCCCATGTGCAATATTACGAAACGCCTGATAATCGCTTAACACCGCTCGCGGATGAGTCTGTCGATATCGTCGTCGCCAATATGGTGTTCATGATGTCGCCCACGAAGGCCGACCTGGTGCAGTCGTTTGTCGAGATTCAGCGGGTTTTAAAACCGGGCGGACGTTTGCTGTATTGCATCACGCACCCGGCCTTTATTGACCGGGATGCCTTTGATTGTCGACGTGTGTTTGAGGCTGACGGCTTTCACTACCTGCACGAAGGTGCCCGCTATCGATTCATCTTAAAACGCGCAGATGGGGAAGAGGT
>JAFAYS010001176.1 GCA_019240175.1 Chloroflexota bacterium
GTTGGTCTCCTGGCGAATCTGCTCGGCCATCGCGCTGGCCTGCTGCCAATCTTCCAGCGTGGCGATCATCGGGAACATGATTTTGATCGGTCCGTAGGCGGCGGCGCGGTAGATCGCGCGCAGCTGTGGGATGAATAGATCGGGCCGCTGCAAGCAGAGCCGCACGCCGCGAATGCCCAGAAACGAGTTGTCTTCTTTGGGCAGATTGAGATACGGCACTTCTTTGTCGCCGCCGATGTCAAGCGTGCGAATGATCACCGGGCGGCCCTGCATCGCCTGCACCATGTCGCGATAGGCCGCGAACTGCTCGTCCTCAGACGGAATCGCGGTGCGCTCAAGAAACAAGAACTCGGTGCGCATCAGACCAACGGCCTCGGCACCGGCCTCGACGGCGGCTGCGGCATCGGCGGCGCGGTTGATATTGACCGCGACCTCGATCTGGTGGCCGTCGCTGGTGACCGCCGGCTCGAAGCGCACGGCATTGGCGGCCTCTTGCTTGCGCTGTAGCTCCTGCTGCAGCGCCCGCGCGGCCTGAATATCGTCGTCGTGCGGCTTGAGGTAGAGCTTGCCGTTGAAGCCGTCCACGATACACGGCGTTTGATCGGCGATGTTGTGCAGATCCTGGCCCGCGCCGACGATCGCCGGAATGCCCAGCGAGCGCGCAATGATCGCGGTGTGCGAGGTTGGGCCGCCCTTGACGGTGCAAAAGCCCAGGATCGTATCAGGATCGAGCGCGGCGGTGTCGGAGGGCGTGAGATCGTCGGCCAGCAGGATCACCGGCGCGGTCGGCGTGGCAGGCGCAGAATCGCTCGCGCCAACCAGATGGCGCAGCACGCGGTCACCGACATCGCTCATATCAACCGCACGTCCGGCCAGCGTCGGATCGTCAAGCTTCTGCATCTGCGCCACGCGCTCATTGATCATCTGCTGCCAGGACCAGGCCGCGCTGTGGCCTTCAAAGATCAGCCCGACGGTCTGCTGGATCAGTCCGGTATCGTTCAAAAACTCGCTGTGCGCCTGGAAGATCGCGGCCTTGCTCGATCCGAAGCGAGTTTTAACTTCGTCGTAGAGCGCGTCAAGCTCGGCGTTGGCGGCGTCCAGCCCGGCCTGGAAGCGATCGCCTTCTTCCATCGGATCGCTGGGCTGGTCTTGCACCACCAGTTTGCGCTGCATGTACTGGCGCGTCACACCGATTGCCAGGCCGGGAGCCGCGCTAATGCCGGTGATCGTCGCGGCCACGCTGCGCGGCGTCCAGGCCAGGCTGCCGACCAGCTGCGTGGTGGAGGGCGCTTCTTCGTCCTCGTCGCCCAGCCCTTCAGCGATCGCCTGTTGTAGCGCGCTCAGCGCAGCGTCGGCGTCCGCACCCTGGGCGGAGACGCGAATCGTGCTGCCGTGCTCGACGCCCAGCTTGAGCAGCGAGATCAAGCTTTTGCCGTTGGCGATGCTGGTGCCGCGCCGCACTTTGACCTCGGATTGAAACTTTTTAGCCAGATTGACAAAAAATGTGGCCGGGCGGGCGTGCAGGCCGGTTTTGTTCTCGATCACGGCCTCGAAGCCGCTGGCAAAGTCGCTGCCGATCTCGCGCGCCAGCTCAGGCGGTCGCTCGCCGGTCAGCGCCGTGATGATGTCGCCGGGATCGTTCGTGCGAACTAGCTTATTGACCTGCTCTTGATCGCCCAGCACGCGCGTCAGCCGCCGTAGCACCTCGATATGCTCGTCGGATTTGGCTGCGATGCCGACGACCAGATGCACGGTTTCGCCGTCGTTCCAGGGCACGCCCTCGGGAACTTGCATCACCGCGATGCCGGTCCGCTTGATCAGCTCGCGGTCCTGGGGTAGACCGTGCGGAATGGCGATCCCGTTGCCGAGATAGGTGTTGGCGACTTTTTCGCGGCCCAGCATACTTTCGATATACCCGGCCTCGATGTGTCCGCTGGCGACGAGAATTTGACCTGCCTGTCGAATGGCCTCTGCTTTGCTGGTAGGATGTGCGCGCAGTTGGATCTGCCGTTGATCAAGCTCAATCATGTTCAACTCCGAACCGGTCATGAGGTTTGGCGAGTACGTCGAAGAGGAAGTCGATGGCGCGATTGTAATCGATTACATACGCTCTGTCAAGCACTAATTTCAGGAATTCCTGAATTGCTTGCCTCTTCAACGATGATCGAGCAATTTTCGGGCCATCTGCACGACATAAGATTTAGGAGATTGCAAAAAGGTAGGAGTGTTTGTTATACTGTTTTGCAATCGATTACATACGGCTTACTCAGGAGACGCTATGGCGAGCATAAAAGATGTCGCTGAGGCTGCTGGCGTATCGACGGCGACGGTCTCACGGGTGCTTTCGAATCATCCTCATGTGCGGCCAGAAGTTCGCGAGCGCGTGCTGGCTGCCGTGGCAAAGTTGGAGTATCGGCCCAATCTGATCGCGCGCAGCCTGCGATCGCAGCAGTCCAACACGATCGGCCTGATCGTCTCCGATATTCGCAATCCTTTTTTCACCGCCATCAGTCGCGCCGTCGAAGATACAGCCTATGGGCGCGGCTTCAGCGTGCTGCTCTGCAATAGCGACGAAAATCCGGAAAAGGAACAGCTGTATCTGGATCTGATGCGCGACGCGCAGGTGGCCGGCGTGATCTTCTCGCCCACGCGTCACACGATTGGCCGCTTCGGCGCGCTCAACCTCGATTTTCCGACGGTGCTGATCGATCGCTCACCGCGTAACGGCGAGGTCGATGCCGTGCTGTTGGACAATACCGCCGCCGCCCACGATCTGACGACGCATCTGCTCGATCAAGGCTATACGCGGATCGCGGCGCTGCTGGGCGAGTCCAGCACTACCGGACGTGAGCGGCTGTTCGGCTACGAGTCGGCGCTGCGTGAGCGCGGCCTGACACCGG
>JAFAYS010000123.1 GCA_019240175.1 Chloroflexota bacterium
GAGATCGGGGCTGGGTTTTTCCGGCAGGCGCGCAACACAATTCTGGCCGATCAGGAAGAGATTCGTCATGCGCTACTGTTGGAGCGGCGTCGCGCCGAGCACGCCCTGGCGGCAGCCCGCGATCAGGCGCTGGAAACGGCCCGGCTCAAGTCGGATTTTCTGGCGACGATGAGCCACGAGCTGCGCACACCACTCAACGCGATCATCGGCTTTACCGATATCACACTTCAGGAGCATGCGGGTCCGATCAATGAGGATCAGCGCAAAAATCTAGAGCGCGTCAGCCGCAACTCGCACACGCTGCTTGAGCTGATCAATAGCGTGCTGGATATGAGCAAGATCGACGCGGGGCGCATGCAGCTCGCCAACGAGCCGGTACGCATCGCCGCAGTTGTCGAGAGCGCGGTCGCCAATATCGAGGCGCTGGTGAGAAATAAGCAGCTCGACATAACTATCGAGCGACCGGATAATTCCCTGCCGCACGTGAATGGTGATAGCGGACGTCTTCAGCAGGTGGTGATGAATCTGCTGTCAAACGCCGTTAAGTTCACGCCGGCGCACGGCGCGATCCGCGTGATCCTGGAATATGGCTATGCCTCGGATCTGGCCGCCGCCGCACCGCCGCTTGAAGATCTGCCGCTGGGCAAGTGGTTGGCGCTGAGCGTGCAAGATACCGGCATCGGCATTGCGCCCGGAGAGCTGGAGCGCATTTGGAGCGAGTTCTACCAGGTCGACGGCTCCACGACGCGCCAGTACGGCGGCACCGGCCTCGGGCTGGCGATCGCCAAGCGCCTGATGATGTTGATGAACGGCCACGTCGGCGTGCGCTCCACGCTGGGCGACGGCTCCACCTTCACGATCTGGCTGCCGGTGGAGCGCTCGATCGAGATGACCGAAACCGATCTAGAACAAACCTCCTAACATATCTCTGAAGCTGCTTTAAATCGCTGAGGCGCTGGCTGATCATGATCGGTCAGCGCCTCACGCACAGGCGGCCTTCTGCTTGTTACAGCGCGCCGATTTGCGCGTATAATGGCAGCGCTGATACAGAATGGAGGGTGTTCATGCGCTTCGGAGGAACTCAATCGCGGCCTCAGTGGCTTCAAGTTGGCCTGGGCCTGGCGATCATCGCCGCGACATATCTGTTTTTGATCCTGACTGGCGCGCAGGGCTCGACCGCAACCGGCAGCACCAATGCGCTGGTCGCGCTGGCCGGCTACCTGATCGGCGCGGTGCTGATCATCTGGGGTGTGGCGCGCCAGTTTACGACCTCCACCTACGCGCTGATTCCGATTGGCATTGCGCTGAATATTGTGATCGGCGAGCTGACTGGCCGCATCACAGCGGTCGCGCCGATCCCTGGGCTCACGATCTACCTCGACTCGATCGGCACGGTGCTGGTCGCGGTGCTGGTGGGTCCCTTCGCGGGCGCGGCGACCGGCGGCCTTTCAAACATTATCTGGGGCTTTTTCAACCCGATCCCGCTGCCGTTCGCGGTCGTCGCGATTGCGATCGGCTTGCTGGCGGGCTTGTTTGCCCAGATTGGCTGGTTCCGGCGCATCTATCTCGTACCGATCGCTGGTCTAATCACGGGCCTGATCGGCGCGATCATGAGCGCTCCGCTGTCGGCGTTTATCTTTGGCGGCGTGACCGGCGCGGGCACTGATGCGCTGGTGGCGGCCTTTCGCGCCTATGGCGACTCGGTGCTGACTGCGACGACCAAGCAGGGTCTGCTGTCCGATCCGACCGATAAGCTGATCACCTTTGTGATCGCCTATCTGATCATCGTGGCGCTGCCCAGGCGTATGCGTACGCGCTTTAGCCAGACTAGCGCAATGGCAGATAAGCTGCCGCAATGATCGCACTCTACCAGCCACGCTCCAGCGCACTTCACCGGCTGCACCCGCTCACCAAGCTCACCTTCAGCTTTGGCCTGATTGTGCTGGCGCTCGGCTCCGGCATCGACTGGATGCCGCTGGTGCTGTATCTGCTGGTCTTGATCCCGCTGAGCATCTTCGGCGGCGTGGCCCGTCCATTCATCAGTACCAGCCTGCGCCTGCTGCTGCCGTTCGCGATCTCGCTCTTTGTGATCCAGAGTCTGTTTTTTCCTGAGGGCAACACCGTGCTGGCGCGGCTCGGGCCGCTTTCGATCAAAGCCGAAGGTGTGCGCTTCGCCTTCGCCTCGACTGTGCGGATCTTG
>JAFAYS010000152.1 GCA_019240175.1 Chloroflexota bacterium
CACCGCGTACTGATACGTGCCGACCTTGTTGGCCGCCGAGCCGTCCAGCGCGATGCGATCGGCGGCGGTGATGTACTTGGTGAACATGCCGCGTGTGAAGCAGTAGCCGGCCATGTTATCGGTGATGACCGTGGTCGGGACGCCAACCTCGACGCCGGACGCCGCCGCCAGCCGCGCGCCCTGCAAGTAAGGCCGCGTCTCGTTGCAGACCAACTTGATCTGCCTGTTCTGCTCCTCAAAGGCGACATACAGCATCCAGTTCAGCGCCGCGCCCGCGAAACAGTGCGTCAGAATCGTATCGCCGTCTTCCAACAGCGCCGCCGCATTGCGCCCACACAGCTCGCTGGTGCGATCGCCTTGATCCACGACGCTCTTGACGAACTGCGCGATCGTTGTTTCCACGTCGTTGCCGGCGAAGATCGCGCGCTCGGCTACCGCCAGCGTTTGCTCGATCACGGCATGCAGATCGTCGGCGGTGGGCCGCGTCTGGCGCAATCGCTCGCCCGCGCTGAGCAGCGCACTCCGCAGCGCATCGACCGGCCAGCTGCGATGGATGCGCGCCGCCAGCGCCAGGCCATAGCCGCCGACATAGGCTAGCGGCGGCCCGCCCTGCACAATCATCGCCTCGATAGCGTGTGCGACCTCTTCCACGCTGGTGCACGCGACAAACTCGGTGGTCTGCGGATAGCGCCGGCGATCGAGGACCATCACCGCGCCGCGATCGGTGTCATAATATAAGGTGTCACCCCGCCGGGTGAGTAATGGTAATGGCATACAGTGTGCTCCAAACAAAACAATCTATCAATGATGATACCACGCTGCCCTGAGCGGCACGAAGGATAGGATACAGTATGATCGATCCACTAATCTTGACACGCATGACGCCGCGCCTTGAGCGCTGGCTCCAGCAGGCCGACGAGCTGGCGGCTCGCTTTGCGGAGCGCGCGCCCGAGCACGATCGCGAGGCCAGCTTTCCGTTCGAGAATTTCGCCGATCTGCGCGAGGCCGGGTTTCATCGGCTGGTGGTGCCGGAGGAGTACGGCGGCTGGGGCGCGACCATGCCCGAGGCGATTATGGTCGTCGAGCGGCTGGCCCGTGGTGACGGCGCGACCGCGCTGGTCTTCGATATGCATGTGCAGGTGATCGGCTCGTTGAGCGAGAGCCGGCCCTGGCCCGAGGAAAAATTCGCCGCGTTCTGCCGGCAGGTCGTGGAGGGTGGCGGGCTGATCAACTCGTGCGCGACCGAACCGGAGCTTGGTAGTCCATCACGTGGCGGCCTGCCCGCCACACGCGCCCAGCGCGTCAATGGCGGCTGGGAGATCGACGGGCGCAAAACCTTTTCCAGCGGCTCGGTGGTGCTGACGCATGTGCTGGTGCCGGCGGTGCTTGACGGCGAGGCCGAGGGCAGCGTGGGCGTGTTCCTGGTGGCGATGGATCGACCGGGGGTTCGCATCGAGGAGACTTGGGACGTGATGGGCATGCGCACCACGGCTTCCCACGATCTCTACCTGGAAGGCGTGCGCGTTTCGGCGGATGATCTGGTGCTGCACCGCGATCCCGGCGCTCCCGATCCGGGCCGCACCAGCGGCGGCGCGTGGTTCGGCATGACGGTCTCGGGCGTGTATCTGGGCGTAGCCGAGGCCGCCCGTGACGCCGCGATCAAGTTTGCCCAAGAGCGCAAGCCAACCGCGCTCAAGGGCGAGGCGATCGCGACGCTTGAGCCGATCCAGCGGCTGATCGGCTCGCTTGAGGCGGAGCTGCTGACCGCGCGATCGCTGCTCTACACGATCGCCGAGACCTGGACCAACTGTCCGGAGCAGCGGCCCGCGCTGATGGCCAACATCGGGCTGTGCAAAGTCATCGCGACGACGCACGCCGTGAAAGCCACCGATCTGGCCATGCGTGTCGTCGGCGGCCAATCGATGTCGCGCGCGCTGCCGCTGGAACGCTTTTTCCGCGATGTGCGGGCCGGTCTGTTTCACCCGCCGACCGAGGACGTGGCGCATGCCGGTATCGGCAAGAAGCTGCTCGGCGTTTAAAGCGCGCCGGGCATCATGCGCCGGGCGGCGAACATACCCGCATCGCCGCCCGCCAGATCGCTCAGCAAGTGCTCGGCAACCATGATTCCCAGACCCAGCCCATGCCCGTTGAAGCCCACCGCAAACGCGATCCGCTCGTCGCGGCGCAAACGTCCGACCAGCGGCAGGCCGTCGGGCGTGAAGGCCATCGTGCCCGACCAGCGCCGCTCGATCGGCAGCTCGACCAGCTCGGGGAAGTGATCGGCGAGAAACGCCTCAAGCGCGCTCTGGATCGTGGGCGTGGTGTGATCGGCGTAGGTGCGCTCTTCTTCAAAGGCCAGGTTGCGGTAGCCGCCGAGCACAAAGCGACCGTCGGGCAGCTGTTGAAAATACTCAAAGCCGTCGTCGCAGTAGCAGGCTTCTTTCAAAACCTCGGGTGCTGGCGCGGTCGCGATCACCTGGCCACGACCCGGCACGATCGCGTCGGCAAACTCCGCCACCAGCAGCGGCGTCCAGGCATTGGTCGCCAGAAACACGCGCTGGGCCAGGACATCGCCGCCGCGTGAGCGCACGAGCACGCCATCGTCCTGCGATTCGAGCGCATAGACCTCGCTGGCCTCGCGAATCTGCGCGCCGCTGGCTTTGATCAGGCCGGTTGTCAGCGCGGCAGGCTGGATCGCGCCGTCGTCGGGGATGTACATGCCGGCCACAAAGTTGCGCTTGAGCGGATCGCTTGCGTGCCACTCGGCCTTGAATCCGTCCTCACGCATCAGCGCCACCGACTCGTTCAGCTCTTCCGCCTGGCGTTCGTCGCAGGCCAGAATATAGCTGCCGCAGCGCCGCACCGGCGTGCCGAACTTAGTCGCCCAGCCGATCATCGCCTCGCGGTTGCGCACTGTCAGCGACCACAGCTCGCGCGTGGTGTCGCGCCCATAGAGCGTGCAGGCATTGGCGTAGGAGTGCGCAACGCCGGTCAGCAGCAGCCCGCCGTTGCGTCCCGAAGCGCCGCCGGCTACGTGACGCGCGTCGAGCACCAGAATATCGCGCCGCTCTT
>JAFAYS010000207.1 GCA_019240175.1 Chloroflexota bacterium
CTACATCTGGAGGTCTCGTGTGTTTGTCATTCCTTAAGTTCGGGATGACTCATGTTTTCGATTCAGCGCCTAGATCGACGCAGAACCTCGATGTATTACGCTGTGGCTAGCGCGCGACTGGCGACGGCTCGTCACGCAGAAAGCGCAGAAACACCTCGTTGCCCAGCATGCGCCCGCGCTCAGTCAGCCGAATGCCGATCGGGTCTTGCTCGATCATGCCAAGCTCGATCAGCTGGCGGATCTCGCCCGGGTACACATCCAGCAGCGCGTGGCCGCAGCGATCCGCAAAGTGCGCGAAGCTGACGCCGTTGTTGAGTCGCAGGCCCATCATCATGGTCTCGGAGAAAAGATCGTTCTCGTTGAGATCGAGCGTTTCCGCGATCGGCAGCTTGTTCTCACGCGACGCGCGAATATACTCGTCGACGCTCAAGATGTCGTGCCAGCGCCGTGGGTAGATGTGACCGTGTGCGCCCGCCCCGCAGCCGATGTAGTCGGCATTGAGCCAGTAGGCAATGTTGTGCAGGCATGCACCTGATGGCAGCGAAAGAACCGAGCTTCTAGGTTCTAGGTTCTGGGTTCTAGGTTCTAGGTTTTGTTCCTTTGTTCTTTGTTCTGTTGTTCTTTGTTCTTTCGTATCTTTCGCCCAATTCGAGATCTCGTACTGGACGTAGCCGGAAGCTGCCAGCTTCTCCATCGCCAGCTCGTACATCGCGGCGGTCGCGTCGTCGTCGGGAACCGTGATGCTGCCGCGCGTCACCTGCTGGTGCAGCGGCGTGCCCTGCTCCACGATCAGCGAGTAGAGCGAGATATGCTCGGCGTCCAGCGGCGCAAGCTGATCCAGCGTCCAGCCCCACTGCTCGGCGGTTTGTCCCGGCAGGCCAAAGATGAAATCCAGGTTGATACGATCGAAGCCGGCGCGGCGAGCCTGCTCGTAGGTCGCGATCGCCTCGGCAGCGGTATGAATGCGGCCCAGCACACGCAGCGTCGGATCGTGGAGGCTTTGAACGCCAAACGAGATGCGATTAATGCCCAGTGAGCGCAGTCCGCGTAGATAGTCCTCGTCGATCACGGTGCCGGGATTGGCCTCAGTGGTGATTTCGGCCTGTTCCAGCGGCACGATCTCGGCAGCAGCGGCCAGCACACGCTCCATCTGTGACAGCGAAAGCATGGTCGGCGTGCCGCCACCGAGAAAGATCGTTGGGCGCAACGAGGCACGAGTAAGTGGCACCAGCGGCGCGAGCGGCTCGGCAGCATGGGTTGCGGGATATTGCGCAGCATACGCGCGCAGCTCACTGCACAGCGCCGCAACATACGCGTCGATGCGATCTTCCATGTTGGCGTAGGTATTGAAATCGCAGTACGAGCAGCGGCGCTGGCAGAATGGAATATGAATATACAGGTGTTTCATCACTCTGCATTGTACCCCGCAACCGCACAAGGATCACGGAACCAGCCGATTGAGATCGCGCGGGAAGAGCGTGGTTAGGCGCACGTTTGAGACGCCGGTCAGCTGCATCAGCAGGCGCTCCAGCCCGATCGCGAAGCCACCGTGCGGCGGCATGCCATAGCGAAAGGCCTCAAGATACCAGGTGAACGGCTCGGTCGAAAGCTTAGCCGCCGCCAGCGCTGCCAGGTACTCCTCGTAGCGATGCAGTCGCTGTCCGCCTGTGACCAGCTCCGTGCCACGGAAGAGCAGGTCGAACGAGTTGGAAAACTCGGGGCGCTGCGGGTCGGGATGTGTGTAAAAGGGTCGCTTGCGCATCGGGTAGCCCACGACGAACAAAAAGTCGCTGTTGTGCTCCTGCTGCGCCCACTCGCCCAGCCAGCGCTCGTCCTGCGGCGAAAGATCCGGCTCGCCGCGCACATCGACGCCATGCCGCTGCCAGATCAGCTCCTGAGCTTCGCTGAAGTGGATGTGCGGGATTGTAGCGGGAACCGCCGGCAACTGCACGTTGAGCAGCTGGAGCTCGGGCGTGTGGCGCTCGGCAAAGTCGCCAAGGATCGTCGCGAGCACCTCGCGCAACAACCGCATCACTGTAAAATGGTCTTCGATAAAGCCGAACTCGACGTCGAGGCTCACATACTCGTTGATGTGACGCGTCGTGTCGTGGGGCTCGGCGCGAAAGACCGGCCCGGCCTCGAAGACGCGCTCGAAGACGCCGACCATGATCTGCTTGTAAAGCTGCGGGCTTTGCGCCAGAAAGGCTGGCCGGCCAAAGTAGCCGAGCTGAAACACATTCGAGCCGCTCTCGGTGGCCGCCGCGACGATCTTGGGTGTTTGGATCTCGGTAAAGCCGCGTCCGCGCAGCGTCGATCGAAAGCTGTCCATTGCGCTGGCCGACAGGCGGAAGATCGCGCGGCGGGTTGGGTGGCGATTGGCGACGACGGCATGGTCCAGCGCAGTCGTCAGGCTGGCCTTGAGCTCGCGCTTGCTCAGTGTCACCGGCGGCGTCTCGCTGATGGGTGTGATCACCTCGATGCGCGGCTGCTGGATCTCGATGCCGCCAGGCGCCTGCGGTGAGCTGACGAGCAGACCCTCGACGGTGATCACGCTTTCGACGTTCAGCCCTTGCAGCGGCTCCAGCGCGGCCTCATCCTCGGTCACGGCCTGGATCGTACCCCAGCCGTCGCGAACCACGACAAAGTTAACGCCGCCCATTCTGCGGAGCGCGTGTAGCCAGCCCATGACGCGCACCTGCGATCCGATGTGTGAGCTAAGCTCATTGGTTGTGATGCGTTCCATAACGCTTCCTCCCGTGAGATTGGGTTCATCTCCGCGTCGCAGGTGGACGATGCGCGTGATGCTTGGAGACACAAAAAACCCTCGTCCTTTACGGAGGACGAGGGCTATCAGCCGCATCGTGGTGCCACCACCATTCGCCCCAGAACGGGGCCTCACTCGGCTGGTCGTGCGTCATTGGAATGACCAGGCCGTCGCGCTGGAACGGGCGCGTCCCGGTTTCGGCTACTGTGGATAATCCAGTTCGCCGAAACAGCTCAAGGGTGTCGCGAAGCAGGGCCGGCGGCGGCGCTTTCAGCGGTTGCGCTGCTCTCTGAACGTCGGTGGGACTGCTCGCATGTCCCTGTCGTAGCTTTTGCTATGGTTGTAAGTGGGAGGACTATAGCACAGCGCCAAACGGTCGTCAATCGTTCTGTCGGGTTAAAAGTGGGTCGGCTTTAGTCTAACAAGCTGCCTCGTTCTCGTGGATATACTGCATGATTTCGTCGCGGTGGGCGCGGGCATAAGCCCAGGCATTCGCCAGATCTTCTGCGCGCAGGCTTGGGTAGGAACGCAGCAGATCGGCCTCGCTTGATCCCAGCTGCCGAGCCTGGACAAGCAGCCACACGGGAATCCGCGTGCGTACGATCCGCGCCTCGCCGCCGGATATGTCTACCTCGCTATCAATGCCCGGAAATGCGTTGCCGAGATCACGTACGACCCATTGGAGCACTTGGGCCTTTTCTGCTGGCGTCATATGCGCGAGCAGCGCTTCAACTTCTTGCAGGACGCTCACAAACGCTCCTTTTGTTGTTTGAAACACATGCTTGTAAAGATTATAGCATCGCGCCGATAGCAAACGATCCGCGCAGAACCCGCGCTATTCGCTGGTCATTCGTGGCTGTAGCGCGAATGGATTGGCGGTGGGCAGCCAGACGGCAGATTGATCGCCGTCGACAAAGCTGCTACATAACAAGTAGCACACTCGTCCCACTCCCCGGAGGCATGCATGGTCCAGGCTGGCGATCGATCCCTCAGTTCGCAACGACTTCCCACGAATCTCCCCTGTCACGGCAAGCGACCCCGCACGCGCGGCTGGTCGCACGCGGTTGCGGCGCTGGGCGCGGTGATCGTCACGATCCGGCTGCTGGCCGAGTCGCGGCACGATCCGGCGCAGTGGCTCTCGGTGCTGATCTTTGGCCTGACCATGATCGATCTGTACCTGATCAGCGCGATCTACCATATCGGATCGTGGCGCGGGCGACGCTACACGTTTTTGCGCACGCTCGATCACGCGAACATTTTTTTGGTGATCGCCGGCACCTACACACCGATCTGCATCAATGTGCTCTCCGGGACAATGCAACTGGTCGTGCTGAGTTCGATCTGGGTGCTGGCGCTGGTTGGTGCCGCCTGCACGATGGTGATGCTACGGCTGCCGCGTGGCGTCTCGATCCTGATGTACGCCGGCATGGGCTCGTTGTCACTGGTTGCGGTGCCGAGCCTGGCGCAACTGCTGCCCACCGAAGCGCTGGCGGTTTTCTTCGCCGGTGGGCTGCTCTACATGCTCGGCGCAATCGTGTTTGCGCTGCGTCGGCCAAATCCGCTGCCGAGCTTGTTTGGCTTTCACGAAATCTTTCATCTGTTTGTGATCGCCGGAAACGCCGCTTTCGTGATCATGATCTGGCTCTGGGTGCTGCCCTTCCCCCACGTGTAATCCGTCTGCGCAGATAAACAAAAGCCGCTGAGTCTACTCGACTCGGCGGCTTTTCTGTGTCGCTTTAGGCTAGATCGCTTTAGGCAGTCGGCGTCGAGCGCAGGTTGCCAAGCAGCCGCTCGGCGTCGGCGGCGACCTCGGGGTCGGCCATCACATGGTAGCGATCGGCCTGCATGCTGGTGAGCGACGAGAAATCGCGCTGGCCGCCCGAGAGCGCATACGAGATCAGCCCAAAGATCGCGCCGATCACCGCGCCGATCAGCAGGCCGTAGAGCGCCAGATTGAGCGCTGAGACCAGCGGCGCAAAGAAGCTGAACAGGCCGAACAAAAAGCCGATGAACGCGCCGGTCAGCGCGCCGCTGATCGCGCCGTTGAGCAGCGCCCGACCGTAGTTGAGCCGCCCGGTTACTTGCTCGACAAACTTCAGGCCATCCGCCACAATCGCCACGTGCTGCACCGGAAAGTTCTGATCCGAAAGATGATCCACCGCGCGCTGCGCCTCGGCATAGGTCGGGTAGGTCGCGATGGTGCGGCGATTTTGCCGCGTCTCTGAGATAAGCTGCTGTTGCATATGGTTGCTCCTTTTACAGGAATGTCTAGCTTTCCATCGCCGATTGGCGATCTCCTTAACATAACAAGCATAAGCTGTGCCAGACGTATCCAGACTTACTGAGCAAATACTGAGAGTCAGCAGCCACTTGGCGGCTACACGTCGAGATGTTTGACTTTGTCGTAGACCAGATCGAAGGCGCTCTGCTCGGCCTCGGCGCGGCTATCGTACATAAACGGGCTGAGCACATCGTCGATCATCACGAACCACGCGCCCTGGTAGCGCGGCGCTGGATGCTGAAACAGCAGGATCGTGTGGCCCCAGATCGTGCGGGATACGCCGCCGTTGGGCAGCGGCTGCCACTGCTCGCGTCGCCAGATGCTTTGGAAGTAATCGCGTGAGTGGGTGGGCCAGGTTTGCGGCGCTGATGTTTCCGGCGGCGTGTCCGTCGGTCGCTGGCGTGGCGGTCGTTTCCAGCGGGCGCGCGCCTGGTTGAGCATGGACGGCGGCGCAAGCTGTTGCAGCTTAAATTCTCGATAGGCC
>JAFAYS010000344.1 GCA_019240175.1 Chloroflexota bacterium
GTCGGCGTCGCGGCGCTCGACCAGCGTGGTGCTCATCAAAGGTGTTTCTAGGCCGTCGAGATCGCGATGCACAACCGTAAACCGGCGCGGCGCGTAGGTCTGGCGATCAAGCCAGAGCCGCCGTACGATCTCGCCGTCGCCCAGCCCTGGCGTCCAGGGCGCCTGCTGATAGCCGGAGCCGCTGAACTCGAAGCTCATCGTCACAAAGCGATAGGCCGAGGCCTGCTGTAAGACCCAGCCGTCATCCTGCTCGCTGAACGCGATCGGATCGTTGGTGCGAAGCAGCGCGCGGACCATCTCGATGCCAGGCTGCTGCTGCTGAAGCGGCAAGATCGTCGCCGCGCCGCTGTAGAGCCGCCCCTCAGGGGCGTTATACATCTTGAACTGGCTGCCATCGCTGGCGATCAGCGCGTTGAGGCTGCCGTCGCCCAGCGCGTACTCATCCCGAAAGCGAGCCACCTGCGCGTTTTCGTACATCTGCCACTGCTTGCGTACGACGACCGATGGCGAGCGTAGCGCATCCGGCAGCGTGTAGGGATCGTTCAGTGCTTGCGGCTTGGGATTGGTGCGCAGCTCGGTCTTAGTCTCGCTGTAGATCGTGGCGTTGGGCGCGGGCTGAAGCGTGGCAAAAGCGCGTTTGATGCTGTCGTGAACCGGCTGCGGCAGTGGTCGCGCGTCGATAAAAGCTGTGTCGAGGCTCAGCCAGATCTGCGGATCGAAGAAGCTCAGCGAATCAACGACTCGCAGCAGCTCCTCTTGGGTCCAGCCGCTGCCATAGATCGCGATGGTCGGGCTGGAAGGATTGCCGCGATTCTGCTGCGGGCGCAGCTTCAAGCTCCAAATGCCTGGTCGTGGCTGATTGCCGATCTCGACTGACCACGCGCCGCGCTGGACCTCGGCGATGCCCTCTGCGCCGGGATGCCAGTCCAGGTCCGAGATTGTGAGCCAGCGATCGCGGCCAAGCATGGTCGCCACACTGCCGCGCGGCACGCCCAGCGGCGTATAGTCGATGTAGGTGACCACTGGATTCAACGTCAGCAACGCGGCTCGATCAATGCCCGGCGGCAGCGTGCGCGGCAAATACCATTGCTGCGAATCGCCGACCAGCGTGCTCAGGCTCACCACATGCTGCGGATTCAGCGCCGGACAGCTAATGTCGAAGATCTGATCGCGGATAACATTCTGCGGCCAGCGCGGAATATTCGTCGGCACCGATGTTTTGGCGGTCTCTTGCACCTGGAGCCGCCACAGATCGCGGGCCGTGCTCTGGCCGCCGCTCAGCGCCACCTCTTGCACGCCGTAGAGCAGATGCGTTTCGGGATCGATGCGCAGCAGGATCTGGCGCGGCGGCTGGGCCTGTTGATCGGTGTAGCTCAGCACCGCCAGTGTGCGCTGGTTGTCGCGCCGGGTGCCGAACGAGCGCAGATCGTCGGCGCTGAGCGCCTGCTGTAGGGCACGATAGCCGGTGCCGTACGCGCCCTGCAAGAGTCGTGC
This sequence comes from Chloroflexota bacterium, assembly GCA_019240175.1. Taxonomy (GTDB): domain Bacteria; phylum Chloroflexota; class Chloroflexia; order Chloroflexales; family Kallotenuaceae; genus LB3-1. Next base: position 1,495 of record JAFAYS010000344.1, read on the forward strand.
ATCACGTACGGCGCGCTGCTGCTCCGGCGGCGATTGAAACTTGAGTGCGGCCTGATCCAGCATGCGGAAGGTCGCGCTGGCATCGGTGCGCCAGGGACACGACGAGACATTGGGCTCGCCGGCATGATGCAGCGTTTGCTTGCCGTCGGCCAGCTGCCACTCGACCAGCTGGTTGTTGCGCCGCACCTCGACGCGATACTGACCGCTGGCGGCAGGATTCAGCCAAACATCGGTGATCAGCGGATCGTTGGTTTGAATCCGTGGATCGAGCGCCCAAACCTGGCGATGCAGCGTGCCCGTCACCGGCAGCGTGGTCCAGCCGTCCAGCGTGGCCTGCACCAGCGCCTCGGCAGTTGTGCGCGGCGCGGCAGCCGGCAGAATTTCGTCACCCCATGGCGCGATCACGAACGCCAGCCCTAGCACGATCGCCGTGAAGAAGGCCGGAAGCCAGACGCGGCGCTCCTGCCACCAGCGCCGATCGGCGGCGTACCGCTGTTGAAACAGCGTCTCTTCGATCGCGTCCTCGCAGCTGGGCGGCAGATGTTCTTTTTTGAGCGTTTCGTACAGCGTCGCCTGGATCGTTTCGGCGGCGCGCTGCCAGCTCGCCTGCGCGGCTCGACAGCGGGCGCAGTTGCGGGCATGGGCAGACGCCTGCGGCTGCAATCCAAGCTGCGCTTCCAGCCAGCGGCCAAGCGTCATATGCTCGCCGTCAGGCTGAAGATCGGCGAGCGGCACGTTGGCGTTCTCCGTCAGCAGCAGCGCCAGCCGCTCCACAACCACCGCAACCGGCTGCCCAACGATCGCCGCGAGTCGTTCGCCGTCGCTGTGCCGCAGCAGCCAGAGCGCCAGCAGCGCTCGATCCAGCGGCGCGATCTTGGCCAGCGCTCGCGGCAGCACCCGCTCGCGCAGTGGCTGTCGCCAGCGCTTTTGCTGGCTCAGCAGCGCCGCATACAGCTCTTGCTCGGTGTGCGCCTGCGAGGAGGCCGAGAAGACTCGGCAGACGGCGGCGACAGTGGCGGCCTCGGCGGCGGCGCGCTGATTCGTCAGCAGCAGCGCCAGCTCAAAGAGCGTATCTCCCCAACGATTAACTGCGGTTCGCCATGCTTCCATCGGCTGGCCCTTCTTGTGGATCAATCGAATTGGCGCCGGGGGTGCGATCCAATTCGTCGCGGTTGGTCGCGCTGGTAGTTGGTCACTAGCATCAGCTCTACGCTGGTTACTACGGTTAGTATATGTTTAGAACATGGGCTGAGTCAAGCTGCGCCCGAAACAAAGCAAAAGGCGCACTGGACTCTCCCAGCGCGCCTGGCATGCGGTCAACAGTTGTTTCAGCGAGTGCGACGCCGATTGTTTTGCTTGTCCTGTTTGCGATCGCCGGCTTCACGCTGCGCGCCAGGCTGGAATGTGCCGGAAATCGGGGCCGCAACAATCTCGCCGCCGATGCTGGTGGGCACGGGGATGGGCGTGGTACCTTCGGCGATCGATCGGCGAACAATACCGCTGGTCTCATCGGCGTAGATCCGCTCGTTGCCTGGCACTTGCTGGGGTGCATAGCGCGCCTCTTGCTCGTCCATCTGCTTGAACAGGCGATCGGTGTATTTGCCCGCGCTTTCAGGTTGATCAGGCATGGCTTTCCTCCTTCTAGGAACGTTATTCAAGCCGCGCTGGGGATTGCAGATCGTGGGTGTGGTGGTACTTAACTAAATGGTGCCGCGCGGAATTAATCAACGAGCGCAGGGTGAGGAAAGCAAAAGGCGCACCGGATTCGCCCAGCGCGCCTGTCAGGATGAGCTGTAGTGTGAAGTTAGCGCACGCGTCGCGGATCGATCTGCTCGTCGCTTGGGTCCGGTCCTACAACGCTGGTGTCGCCGCGCGCAAGATCGCGCGCTTCGCGCTCCATGCCCGGATCGAACTCATCGGAGGCCGGCGTCGCGGAGGCTGCGCTGCCGCCCGTGCCCAGGCCCACCGGCACCGGCGTGTCGGTGTCGTCGAGGTTGCCCTGTGCCGTGCCGGACGCGGCGTTCTCGCCTCGGTCGACTTCGTGTGACGGCAGCGAGTTGTCAGGCAACTGGTTTGGCGCGTAGATTCGCTCCTGCTCGTCCATATTCTTGAAGAGCTGGCCGCCCTGCGCGCCGGTGTTCTCGGATCGATCAGACATACTCTCCTCCTTCAATCCAAACAGCTGGACTCGCTACACGCTTAGCCCTTGACCGCTCCCGCCGTCAGACCGGCCAGAATGCGGCGCTGGAAGATCAGCACCAGGATGATCAGCGGAATCGTCAGCGTGACCGAGAGCGCCATGATGCTGCCCCACGGCAGCGAGAACTCGCTCTCGCCGGCGAAAGTCGCCACGAACACAATCGCGGTACGCGCGTTGTAGTCCTGGGTAAAGGTCAGCGCGAATAGTAGCTCGTTCCAGGCACCGATAAAGGCCAGCAGGCCGGTCGTTACCAGGCCGGGCGCGGCCAGCGGCAGCAGCACCTTATAAAAGGTTTGGAACGGCGTTGCGCCGTCGACCAGCGCCGCCTCTTCAAGCTCGCCGGGCATAGACTTGAAGAAGTTTGTCAGCGTCCAGACCGTAAACGGCAGCGTAAACACGGTATTGGCAATAATCAGCGCCCACACGGTGTTATACAGACCGAGGCCGATCACCATCTGGTAGAACGTGCCGACGATCGCGATGCCGGGAAACATCGTCATGCTAAGGATCAGATACAGGATGAAGGTGCGACCGCGGAAGCGCAGGCGGCCCATCGCATACGCCGCAAACGAGCCGATCACCAATGCCACCACCACGGTGGTCAGCGTCACGATCGTGGAGTTACGCAGCGCCGGCAAGAAGTTGGCGTTGGAGTAGGCCGAGCGATAGTTCTCAAGCGTAAAGTTGGTCGGGATGTACTGCGGCGGAGTTTGGAACAGCCGGTTGGTCGGCGTCAGCGAGGTCACAATCGCCCAGTAGAACGGAAAGATCGTGTAGACCAGGATCACGCCTACCAGAATGTAGAACAAGATCTTGTTGATCAGCTCGCCGGTTTTGCGGTTGCGCGCACGCGGCGTGTTGCCCATGGATGCTGCTGCCATACTATGCCTCCTCCACGCGCACAAGCCGGGTGTAGATCAGCACAAAGATCGCCAGGATCAGGAAGATCACCACCGCCATTGCCGATCCTTCGCCGGTACGCCTGAGATCGAATAGAGTT
>JAFAYS010000443.1 GCA_019240175.1 Chloroflexota bacterium
CGCCGCATCTGTTGCGACCATGTGTTGCATTGAGGCCTACTTTAGGTTAGGGCTGAACTTCTATCTCGCTAAGTACGATTAATCCGTTTTGCGCGTGAGGACCACTGACCGGCATGCCCTCGCCGGTGCTAGCTTTGTACAAGCCGACAACCAGTCGATAGCGTCCCGGCGGCGTGGCTGGATCGAGCGTGAGCGGCAGCTCCTGCCAGACGCGATCGCCGGGCTGCCACACCGGCGACGGCCACCAGTCGCCGCCAGCCGCGCCATCCCAGGCCGCCCACTTGTGATCGTCGGGTCCCAGGATCTGCGCAAAGACCAGCAGCGGCTCGGCGCTGGATTCGGCTACCTGCCATTGCAAGCCAAGCTTAAGCTCGGCACCTGGACGCGCGGGCTGTGGCGAAAGCGTATAGCCCGTGAGCTGCGCCGGCCCGATCGTGGCCTCGATCGGCTGCTCGGGCGGCGACACGCGCGCAAAGGTTGCGTTGGCATCCAGCGGCTGGATCGCGACGATCTGCCCGTCGCGGCGCTCGAAGCGCACAAACGGCACGCGCCGCACCAACGTGTTGCCATGATACACCCACAGCGCGCCAAAATACTCGCCATCTTCGATCGATCCCGGCTGTAGATTGACCGCGCCGCCGTTGAGCGTCGCCGCCGGATGCTGAAGATCGAGCTGTAGCGTGGCCGGCTCGTTGGCGCGCAGAGCCAGGGTTGCGGCGGCATAACGACGCGGCGTGCGCTCGCTGATCTCGTACAGCTCAAGGCCAAGGTGGATCGCGTCGCGGCCTGCGCCCGTCACGTCGATCGTTGTGGTGACAGCTGGCGCGCTAACCTCGATCTGTGTGCGCACGGCCAGCGTATCCGAGATCGGCGTGGCTCCCGCTGGTTGCTCGCTGGCCAGCCACAGCTGTGCAGAGCGCACTACGATTGGCTCGCTTCCAGCGCGAATCTCGATCGGCTGGGCGATCGTGCTTGGCGCGGCCATCACGCGGCTGACACCCGGCATCAGCTCAAAGCTCTGCGGCTCGCCATCGATCGTGATCGTCAGCGTCTGAGCAGCTTCCGTGGCAACATCCAACACGATAGTTCGCGCTCCCAGACCGCCAAGACTTGGCAGCGGCTGCCAGCTTAGCCGGTTGCTGTTATCTTGTTCGAGCGCCGCGTACAGCAGCAGCGGCTGATCCTGCGTGACAACCTGAAAATCGCCGTGCGTTAGATCCTGCACTTCTAAGCTGTTGAGCCGCTGGCGCAGCGAACCGCTGGCCGGTGTGTAGGCGGCGGCGTTCCCGCTCAAAAACGACAGCTTGTCGGTAGACGCACGGTAGATCACCATGCCGGGACTGCGCACAACCTCGTCGGCGGGCTCGAAGCCCCAAGCGCGCGGATCTTCGCTGGGATGCATCAGCGCCAGCTGAGCAATACGGCCCGGCTCGGATTGATTGAAGACCGCGAATCCCGTCTGCCCACGCCCAATCCAGCGATGACCGTACAAGCCCAGTGAGGCCAGGCCCAGCCCAGGCCCACGCAGCTCCGGATGATCCACCAGCAGCACGGTACCGCCAGGTGATAGTGTCCTAAGCTCCGCTGTAAATGCCGCCAAATCACCGCTGGCCAACACCGGCGCGCGATAGGTTTCCAGCAGCCGGTAGGCGCTCCAGCCGGTCATGCCCAGCGCCAGGATCGTCAGCACGCTGCCGGCGGCGAGTCGCAGCCAGCGCATCGACGGCGCAAGGGTTGGGCGGGATGCAAAGAAGCTGCCCAGGCCAACGCCGGCCACGCCCAGCGGCAGAAAGTTGAGATAGCTCACGCCTTTGTAGAAGCCGTAAGGAAACGCGATCACAAAGCGCAGGCCCAGCGCATACAGCAGCGCGAAGATCAGCATCACCAGCGCCGGGCCACGCCACACCGCGCCACGCCATAGCGCCACGCCGAGACCCAGCAGCAGCACGCCCAGCGCGATCCAGCTTGCGGCAGTTGTCCAGGCCGGGCCGTCGACCGCGATCGATAGATGATGAAAGGTCTCGACGCCCAGCAGCTCGGTCAGCCGAGCAAAGCGCTCACCGCCGATCGAGGGCGTTTGCACGTTGTACACGTCGAAGAAGGCCGCCGGAGCGCGCCAGTGCGCCAGCCAGCCCAGCAGGAGACAGCCGGCAATGATCGTTAGGCCGCGCTGCACCACGGCTAGCTTGCGCCGCTGCGTGATCAGCGCCCACACGCCGAGGCCGCCCGCCAGCGCGCCGTAGGCCAGCAGCCCCGGATGATACGAGAGCGTCAGCATGGTCGTCGCCGCGATCGCGCCCGCCAGCGCATGAGCATGGCCACGCCAGAACGAGCGATCGTCGGACGGCTGCGCCGACTGGTTTGGAGCCAGCGCCAGCAGCGTCAGCAGCGTCGCCAGTGGCACCAGCGGCATCGACGAGACGTGCATCGCGAAGTTATTGAAGCTGATCCACAGCAGCAGCTCGTTGCCCGCCACCAGCAGCGCGCCCAGCCCCGCGCCGATCACGCTGGCCCGCAGCCCAACCCGCAGCAGCAGATAGACCGGCACCACGGCCAGGCCACGCAGCAGGGCCAGCAGCAGCGGAAACGTGCCCACCGGCGACCAGCGCCCGATCAGATCGATCATGCCGTGCAGATATGAGAACCCGATCGCGCGCACGCTGGTTGGCGCGGCCAAAATGACGTTGAGCAACGGTGCTGCCGGTGCTTGATTGAGCGTCGAGTAAGTGTAATCCTGAAGATACGCGGCCAGCGGCAGATAAAACTCGATGTCCCAGCCGTGGCCGATCGGCAGCAGATAGCCGGCCCGCAGCAGCGGCACCACGCCCAGCCCCGCGCCGATCAGGCTCAGCGCCGCGACCAGCAGCAGCTCAGCTAAAGGCACACGCGGCAGTCGTCCATCATCGCCGGGCCGCAGCCAGCGCCTTAAGCCCAGCCCACCCGCGACGAGCAGCGTGAGGACGAGCGCGCCAGGCAGCGCCAGCACGCTGTTGAGGCCATAGTAGGCGATGAAGACTAGCAGGCCGTAGCCCCACAGCGGCGTCAGCAGCAGCTCGTAGGGCTTGAGCACGCTCGGCGTGAGCCAGCGCCCGATGCCGTAGCCCGCAATGCTAAGCAGCGCCAGCCCGATCAGCCAAACGCCGAGCGTCGAGATCAGTACTGAGGTCAACGCCGGCGCTCCCAGGCAAGGGCTTTGCGCCTCGGCTCAGCCAGCCGCAGATACGGCGCGGCTAAGTGTTGATTGGAGCTACTTGTTATGTTTATCGCGACCGTCTTGAAATCACACACAGGGGCAAACCGACCGTTTGATCATGCGTCATGCGTTTCGGCAAATCCGCCAAAACCATAAAGAAAGCCCAACATTGGGCTTTGCGAGGCGCATTATACCACGCCGCTTTTGGGTGATTTGGAGTTGACACCTTGTCAACCAGGAACAAAGGAACAAGCGAACAAGCGAACAAATTGTTCTCGGTTCTCCGCTCCCCTTTGTTCTTTTGTTCCTTTGTTCTTTTGTTCTTCGTTCTTCGACAGGTTAGGACCGCTGCGCTATACTCACCTGGGCCGCTCTTGGCTACGATAGCTGGCATTTGGGATGCGGAGGTTTTCATGCCCAACGTGGGACGCAATGATCCCTGCCCGTGCGGCAGCGGTAAAAAGTACAAGCAATGTCACGGCCCGATCGATGCGGAGCGCGCCGCAGCACAGCGCAAGATCAAGCAAGCTCCCGATACGCTCTGGCCCAAGATCATGGATTCGCTTGATCGCTTTGGCACAGCCGTGCCGGCGACGCTCTCCACGTTCTGGAACGGCGCGTACTCAACCAGCGATATTCAGGATCTGGATCAGCACGAAGATCGTGGCAGTGAGCGCTTTCTGACCTGGTTCGCCTTCGATACGCACAACGAGGAGGGCCAGACGCCGATTCAGCAGCTGATCGCCGATCCGTCAGATCTAGAGCTGACCGACGCCGAAAAGCAGGTGCTGACCGGCTGGGCCAGTGTGCGGCTGCAGCCCTACGAGATCGTGGAGGTGCGCAAAGGCCAGGGCATTCGGCTACGCCAGCTTTTTGGCGAGGCCGAGCTGTATGTCGAAGATCAGGCCGCCGCGAAACGCCTGCAAGTCGGCGAAGTATTGATCGCGCATCTGGCACCGGCTGCCGATGTGTATTTTATCACCGGAGCTGCGGCACATCTCACACCGGATACCGTCGAGAAGCTGCGCGAGTTTGCCGAGATCCATCTTCAGGATCTCCAGCAGTCGCAGCCGGACGCGACCTACGAGGATCTGATCCAGGCGCGATCGCACATCTTCAACCATTTTGTGATGGCGCTGCCGCGTGAGGAGCAGGACGGCAACAAGGTCAACGAGCTGGTCGCTCAGACGCGCGCCACGCTAAACGTGACCGCCGCGCAGATGGGCTTTAACAGCGGCAGCAGCCAGCCCTCAGCCAAAGATCGCTTGGAGCACCTGGCCGACGATACTGACGACGAGGACGACGAGGACGGGGATGACGACGAGGAAAGCGACGTGAGCGTGGCCGAAGAAGCGGCGCTGGATGTCGACTCCGACGCCAACGCGGTCTACGGTCTCAGCGACACGACGCAGACGCTGGAAAGCGGCGGTGCTCCCGCGACCACCAGCGACTCACCGGACGCCGGCATGGTGCATCCCGGCGCGTACGAGGGCCAGGACGACTAGCATGGAGGGACGGCGTGAGTCGTCCCTGAATCTTTCCTCACATTACGACAGTCTTCAGCCGTGATCATGGGATAGAATATAGCCTGCCGCCGCGCTCAGATCGTCGACGATCGCCTCGGGCTGGGGCGTAATACCCGAGCCCAGTGCCGCCTCAGCTTGAGCGCCGTAGCCGCTGCGCACCAGAATCGTCCGGCAGCCGACCGCGCTGCCCGCACCAATATCGCCGCTTGTATCGCCGATCAGCCAGCTATGCGTCAGATCGATCGCGTGGTCTTGCGCCGCCTGTTTGAGCATGCCTGGTGCCGGCTTGCGACACTCGCACGCGCCGCCAAAATCGGGATGATGCGGACAGAAATAGAACGCGTCGATCTGCGCGCCCTCAGCCGCCAGACGCCGTTGGATCTCCTCGTGCAGCGTATGGAGCGCGGTCTCGTCGTAGTAGCCACGCGCAATGCCGGCCTGGTTGGTCACCACGATCACGGAAAAGCCCGCCTGACTTAGCGATCGTATCGCTGCAGCCGCGCCCGGCACCAGCACCAGATCCTTGATGCGATGCAGATAGTTGACCTCGACATTCAGCGTGCCGTCGCGATCCAGAAAGACCGCGCGCCGCGAGGTGCCGGAGTTGTGGCTCGCCGTCACGCTCAAACTCCGAAGATCGCCTGCTCGACCAGGTCGCAGAGCAGATGCCCGACGATCATATAGACTTCCTGGATCAGAAATGACTGTTGCGCGGGCACGACCAGCGCCGCATCACACAGCGGCAGAATCGTTCCGCCGTCGCGGCCCAGCAGCCCGATCACCTGGCAGCCTTTGCGCCGCGCGACCTCCACCGCTTTGACCACATTGGGCGACGTGCCGCTGGTGGTTAGCGCGACTAGCACATCGCCGGGCTGAAGATGCGCCTCGGCCTGACGCGCGAAAATCTCGTCGTAGGCGTAATCGTTGGCGATCGCGGTGATCGCCGAGGTATCGGTATGCAGCGCCAGCGCGGGCAGCGGCGGACGGTCGATCAGGTAGCGACCGACCAGCTCGGCGGCCAGATGCTGCGCGTCGGCTGCGCTGCCGCCATTGCCGCAGAACAGCGCCTTGTGGCCGTTATGATAGCAATGCACCAGGATCTCGGCCATCTGTCCGATCACCGGCGTTTGCTCCGCGACCACACGCTGCGCCAGCGCGATATGCGCCGCGAACTGCTGCCGGA
>JAFAYS010001142.1 GCA_019240175.1 Chloroflexota bacterium
TAAACATATTTTGTTTGACATAATTTTCCAGTGATTGTGTATTTCGAGTATGTCACACACAATTGATCTATGAGCGTTGCCACTAAAACCGATCTCCTGGCGCTGGTCGCGGATCATCGGCGAGAGCTAACCAGCTTTGGCGTTAAGCGCCTCGGCGTGTTTGGCTCGTTCGTGATCAGCAGGATGCTACCAGCGATGTGGACATCCTGGTTGAGTTTGCGCCTGGCCGCAAGACGTTCGATAATTTTATGCAGCTGGCTTTCTATCTTGAGGATCTGTTTGGGCGCAAGGTTGATCTCCTGACGCCGGAGTCGCTCAGCCCGCATCTTGGCCATCGAATTTTGCGCGAGGCTGAATAGGTCGCGTTCTAGCTGTGAGAATCGCGCTTTGCTCCCGTGGCGCAGAATGTGATACACCAGGATCGATCGTTGGAACGTGAAAGGAATCGCGATGACCTGGCAATCACCAACGCCTGATCCCATACCACAGCCCGAGCCGCTGCCCCAGACGCCCTATCCTGACCCGATGCCCAACCCGAACCCTGAGCCCACGCCCGACCCGACGCTGCCCGCGCCGCCGATCATCATTCCAGACGACGGTGGGCCGGATCTGTCCTCAGGACCGGCCTCGCTCGGCTAAAAGTTGTGCGGCATCGTTGCGTCTCTTTGGCGCGATGATGCCGCAGTACTGATTCCCCATTCTTATCATTATTTCCTCCGGTATAATCAGCACATAGTAAACATTTGGTCGAGTCATATTGAGCAGGTAGCCTATGTTGAATACCTATAAAGCTGTATTGCAAGGTGATCGCCTGGAGTGGAACGATGAAGCGCCAGGATTGACTCCGGATCAACCAGTAGCGGTGTACGTTACGATTCTTGATGAATCGGTGCCTTCATCATCGGATCTATCACAAGGTCAGCGGATGGCAGCAGCTTTAGAGCGTCTGGCGGCGACGAGTGTTTTCAAAGATGTAGTCGATTGAAACAGCTGATAGCAATGAGTTTTATTTGGTAGGGACATGCCCACCGAGAGGGTACCCGCGTGTCCTGGGCACGTCGCCGACGTGCCCCTACGAAGCAATGAATCTGCTCATCGTTGTAGATCTTGAAACCCCGCGCTTTTTCCCGAACATTTCCTCCTGAGTAAGCACTGAGATCGTGAGGAGTTCCGCATGAGCATGGCAATCGATCAGGCGCGCGACGGCGAGCAGCGCCGCTGGCAGATGGTTCGGCTGTTGCTGGCGCTGAATCTTGTGGCGTTTGTCGCGACCTATGCGAGCACACAGTGGGATCTGGCCGAGCATTTCAAAGGCGCGGTCGATCGCTTCTGGTATCCGCCGCATTTCGGCATCTACTTTGGCCTGCTTGTCGCCGCGCTGATCCCGCTGGCCGGGCTGCTGCTGCTGCTGCGCGCGCCGGGGCTGCCCTTCGATAAGCTGCGCGCTAATCCCGCGCTGGTGCTGGTGATCGTCGCCAATGGATCGAGCTTTATGGGCGCGCCCTTCGATGCCTGGTGGCACAACACCTTCGGCATCGATCTGACGGTGTGGAGTCCGCCGCATCTGCATCTGCTGTTTAGTATGGTGCTGGCGGTGCTCAGCTGTGCGGTCTATTTCCTCGACGATCGACCTGCCGGCGCTGGGGCTCAGCCGTTTCCCGCCGTCGATCGCCGGGTTGTGGTGCTGGTATTTACGCTGACGATGGCGCTGCTGCTGGGCGCGCTCCTTTTTACCGAGTACGAGATCGGCGCGCAAGGCCGCGATGTGCGGGCCCGCGCGCTATGGACCTATCCCGTGACCTGGTCGTTCTTCGCGCTCTTTATGCTGTCGCTGCTCACGTCGAGCACGCGCTCGATTGGTATGGCGACGGTGGTCACACTGGGCTATCTGGTTGTGCGCTGGCTCACGATCGGCCTGGATCGCGCGATCCTCGATTTTCGTGGCTTTCAAGCGTATCCGCTGGTGATCCCGGCGCTGGCCTTCGATCTGGTGCTGGCCTACCTCGCGGCGCGCTGGACAGATCGGCGCTGGCTGACGATCGGCAGCGCCGGCCTGGTGGCGACAGTGGTGCTCGCCGTGACAACGCCGCTCTTCTGGCGCGCGCTCGATATCGCGCCGCAGCTGAACGTAGAGCCTTGGGCTACCTACTGGCCGATCGCGCTCGGATCAGGTATGCTGGGCGTCGCTGCGGGCTGGGCGCTCGGCGCGGGGCTACGGCGGCTGCGTCCCTCGGCGCAGGTCGATTCATCGGTTTCCTTCGAGCAGCCCGCGCTCGTTCACTAACGTTTCATCTCTGCAAAGGAGCAGCTTCATGCTTATTCGGAGTCGCGCGCCGGTGCGCATCGATCTTGCCGGCGGCTGGACCGATGTGCCGCCGTTCGCCGACCGCGAAGGTGGCGCGGTGGTCAATCTCTCGCTCAATCGCTACACCTACGCCACGCTGCGCACGCGTCAGGATCAAGGCGTGCGCATTCAATCGGCGGATTACAACTCGTACGTCGAGGCCGAGACTGTGCGCCGGCTGGAATACGACGGCACGCTGGATCTGGTCAAAGCCGCGCTCAAGCGGCTGGATATTAACACCGGT
>JAFAYS010000481.1 GCA_019240175.1 Chloroflexota bacterium
CGATCACCGGACGATTGGCCAGCGGCACCAGCGGCTTGGGCGTCGTCAGCGTCAGCGGTCGTAATCGTGTGCCCTGCCCGCCGACCAGAATCACCGCCTGCATCATTTAGGCCTCACTCTGCCGTTCGGCAAACAAGGGAACAAGGAAACAAAGGATCAGACTGCTTATTATGCTTGGTTCTCATTTGTTCTCTTGTTCTTTTGTTCCTTTGTTCTTCGCTACAGCAGGTCCGTTCGTCCGCGCTGCTTCAGCTCGTCGACGATCTTCTTGATGTCCTGAGCGCGATCCCGTGGCGCGATCATCAGTGCGTCGCCGGTGTCGATCACCAGGAAGTTGTCGAGGCCAACCGTGGCGATCAGCCGATCGGTGTCGCTATAGACCAGCGTTTGCTGCGTGTCGAGGCCGACGTGCTCAGCCTGAATCACGTTGTCGCCGCTGCCGGCTAGCTCGGTGAGCGTGTTCCAGTCGCCGACATCGCTCCAGCCGATATCCACCGGAATCACCGCTACTCGCTCGGCGCGCTCCATGATGCCGTAGTCGATTGTGATGTTTTCCACGCCGGCCCAAATCTCGCCGAAGGCATCGGGATCGCTGGGGCCGCCCACCGCCTGGATCGCGTCCAGCTGCTCGTGGAGCGCCGGCAGATGCTTGCCGAACGCCGCCATGATCGCATCAATGCGCCAGATAAAGATGCCAGCGTTCCAGCTATACTCGCCGGTCTCTAGATATTGCTCGGCGACCTCGCGGCGCGGCTTCTCGACAAAACGCTCGACCTCGTAGGCGGTAAAGCCGTTGAACTGGCCCAGCTCGGCCCGGCGATGAATGTAGCCGTAGCCGGTGTGCGCCTCGGTCGGATTGATGCCCAGCGTGACCAGGTAGCCCTGCTGCGCCAGCTCCTCGGCGGCTTTGAGCGCCTCGCGGAACACGGCGGCTTTTTCCACCTGATGATCCGAGCTCAGCACGACCATCACGCCGTCGGGATCGTCGCGCTGAATCGCCAGTGCGCCAAGGCCGATGCAGGGCGCGGAGCCTTTGCCGCTGGGCTCGCCGATGATATTGGCGCGCGGCACGTCGGGCAGCTGCTCGGCGGCTAGATCGGTGTAGCTGCGGCCAGTGGCGATAATAATCTGCTCCGACGGCACCAGCGGCAAAATCCGATCGACGGTCTCCTGGAGCATGGTGCGCTCGCCCAGCAGCGGCAAAAACTGTTTGGGTTTGTTGGTCCTGCTGCGCGGCCAGAGTCGGGTGCCGGTGCCGCCAGCCATAATCAATGCGTACATGAAATCATTCCTAAAAAGTGTATGTGTGTTGGAGCCGCGCCGCTAGTGCTCACGCGTGACACGGCCCCGCCAGTCGTCGAGGATATCGCGCAGCATCTGCTCAAGCTCGATCTGCGGCTGCCAGCCCGTCCGCTCGCGGAAGCGCGTCGCGTCACAGGCGATCACCGGCACATCGGCGGGCCGCATCCGCTCAGGGTCGGGCTGCACCTCGATGCGGACCTGGCTGAGACTCAGCAGCCGATCCAGAATCTCCTGAATCGCCACCGGCTGGCCCGATCCCAGATTATATACCTCGCCGGGCTCGCCAAGCTCAGCCGCCAGACGATACGCGCGCACGATATCGCGCACGTCGGTAAAGTCGCGCTGCGCCTGCAGGTTGCCGACGCGCACAACCGCTGGCTGTAGGCCGGCCTCGATCCTGGCGATCTGATGGGCAAAACCCGTGATCGCGTAACGATCTTCCTGGCGCGGACCGCTGTGGTTGAACGGGCGCATACGAATCGTTTTGAGCTTGTGCGCGGCAAAATACTGGTAGGCCAGCATATCCTGCGCCACCTTGCTGACGGCGTAAGGGTTGACTGGGCGCAGCGGCGTTGCTTCTTTGACGGGCTGCTCGTGCGGCTGAACCGCGCCGTACTCTTCGCCGGTGCCGACCACGACGATCGTGGGATCGAGCGACGCGGCGCGCATGGCCTCGAAGAGATGCAGCTGCATCAAAATATTGCCCGTCAGCGTGCCAGCCGGGTCGCGAAACGATGTTGGGAGGTGGGCCTGGGCCGCGAGGTGAAACACTACGTCCGGCTGGATCGACTCGATGCAGCGCTGAACCGCTGCGGCGTCGAGCAGATCGACGTGGGTAGCCCGAACGTGTTCGCGAAGCGTCGGCAGCTGGAGCTCGGCCTCACGAACCGTGCCGAACACCTGCCAGTCGGTCTCGGCTAGCAGATGCTCGGCCAGATGTCCGCCGACAAAGCCGTTGATACCTGTAATCAGTGCGCGCATGGGCGCTATGATACCAGCAGGGACGATGGCGCGGCAAGTTGCGGCCCGGCAAGTGGGTCTAATCCTACGGCCTAGTCCGCAGAACCTGCCGTACCGCCGCGATCGTTGTGTCGATGTCGGCGCGGCTGATGCCGTAATGCGTCGCAAAGCGCAGCCGATCGTCGCCGAAGCCGCCGAGCAGAATGCCGTGCTCACGCATGGCGGTGATAAACTGCGAGGGCGTCCAGCGCTCGGGGTTGAGCCGGAAAACGATCAGGTTGGTCTGCACCGTGGCCGGGTCGATCTGCACATCCGGCATTTCGATCAGCGCCTCGACCAGCAGCCGGGCATGCTCGTGATCTTCCGCCAGCCGATCCACCATCTGCTCCAGCGCGACGATGCCAGCCGCCGCGATCGTGCCGGCCTGACGCATGCCGCCGCCTAACATCTTGCGGGCGCGATGCGCGCGATGAATGAACTCTTTGCTGCCGACAACTACGCCGCCAACCGGCGCGGCCAGGCCTTTTGACAGATCGAGCTGCACCGAGTCGAACGACGCGACGGCGGTTTTGAGATCGACGCCTAGCGCCACCGCCGCGTTGGGCAGCCGCGCGCCGTCGAGATGCAGCGGCACGCGATTGGCCGTGGCCAGCTCCCGCACCTGCGCGATGTAGTCTAGCGATAGCACGGTGCCGCCGCAGCGATTATGCGTGTTTTCCAGGCAGATCACACCCGACAGCGCGTAGTGCGGATTGCTTGGGTCGCGCACGGCGGCAGCGATTTTGTCGAGCGGCAGATCGCCGAGTGGATTGGTCGGGATTGTGTGGTAGACCAGCCCGCCGACAACCGAAGCGCCGCCCTGCTCGTAGTGGAAAATATGCGACTCGTCGCCAAGAATAACCTCGGAGCCGCGCGGCGCGTGCGCCAGCAGCGCCACCAGGTTGCCCATCGTGCCGCTGGCGACAAACAGCCCAGCCTCTTTGCCCATCATCTCGGCGGCCAGATCTTGCAGCCGGTTGACCGTCGGATCTTCACCATACACGTCATCGCCAAGCTCGGCGTCTGCCATGGCCTTGCGCATCTCCGGCGATGGCAGCGTGACCGTATCCGAGCGCAGATCGATCAGTGCCTGCATAGCTCTCTCCTCGTAGCGTCCCTAAAACAAGTGATCGCCGCGCAGCACGCCGACCAGCTCTTCAAGCGTGAGCTTGGAGCGGACACGCGGCGGCGATTTCGGCGTACCACAGAGTAACATACGCTTCGATGGATGCAAGAACCAGTCGGCTTGTGGATCGAGCCGTTTGAGATCGCGCAGTACCTGCGTCAGGTCGACCTGCGCCCGTGATTTTGCGGCGATGCCCATGTTGCCTTTGCCGTCGCGGTAGGCGTAGAGCACCGCGCCCTCGCTGTAGGCCAGCCGCGACGAGCCGCCGTCGTCGCTCTCCATGGCGATGCCAAAACCCCACGGTGTATCGAACTCGATGCGTTCGGCAAAGGCCTGCTCAAGCCGCATATGCTTGGCCTCGCTGGCGTACCAGGCGTCGAAGTTGCCGAACATGGCTTGAGCCACTTGTTCGGGCGCTTCGGGATAAAGCGCGTTGAAGCCGTCGATCAGATCGCAGATGTTGGGCGCGGTCCCGCCCTCAGCCAGCGCGTGGTCCAGCCGCGTCACGTCCTCGGCGATGCGCTTGAGCACGCCGTCGCTAGGCGCGCAGTCACGCCGCACGAGCTCGGTCGCCGAGAGCGAATGATCGACGACGCTGTGGTGGTCGAAGCGTCCACGTCCGGTATCGACGTGCAGAATTTGTGGATCGCTGTCGGGCGGCGCTCCATCTAATGTTTGACCTGAGGGCACAAAGCGCAGCGCGGCATGTTCGAGGTTATGCCAGCGGCGCAGTATCCATATGGCGCAAAGACAGTCAATGTCCGGGCTGAGGTGACCGACGATCACAGGTCGAGTATCCACTGGTTTCTCTTTTCATGAGGTCAATCCGAGTATAGCATAAACGGAGTACTCCGAACTTAGAACCTAGAACTAAGAACCTAGAACCTAAAGACGAACAAAGAACAACAGAACAAAGAACAGAGTACCAACTTCCTCCTCGCCTGCCGCAGCGGGAGAGGAGGTGGCACGCTAGTGCCGGAGGTGAGGGCCACTCCCGGCCTATGCGCGTAATGCTAGTTCCTGCTATCATGTGCGCGATCGCACGGCTGGCACGTGCGAGGAGATTCGCTAACTATCCGCAAGGACCAAAACATGGAAGTACAATCGACTCCTTTAGAAGGTGTGCTGCTGCTCAAGCCCAAGGTTATGCAGGATGAGCGCGGTTTTTTTCTTGAAAGCTACTCGGCACGCACGCTGCAAGACCATGGCGTCGACACGACGTTCGTGCAGGATAATCACTCGCGATCGGTGAAGGGCACGCTGCGCGGCCTGCACTATCAGGTCAATCCGGGCCAGGTCAAGCTGGTGCGTGTGATCGCCGGCGAGATCTTCGATGTGGCGGTCGATCTGCGCTGGGGCTCGCCGACCTACGGCCAGTGGTTCGGGCAGATCTTGTCGTCGGAAAACTTCTTACAGATGTATATTCCGATCGGCTTTGCGCACGGCTTCTGTGTGCTTAGCGAGACCGCCGATCTGGCCTACAAGTGCAGCACGTACTACTCGCCCAAGGACGAGCGCGGCCTGATGTGGAACGATCCGGCGTTCGCGATCGATTGGCCGGTCGCCGATCCGATCCTGTCGGCGCGCGATCAACAGCATCCCAGCTTCGAGGAGAGCGAGCGCGATTTTGTGTATCAGCTGGCCGGTAGCCGCTAGGAATCTCGGCGACCGCGCTGCGACCTGCTACGATCGCGGCGTATCGATTGGCGCGTGCTTGTCGTTGATAGGAGTGTTGTGATGCAATCGATTTTTCCCGCAACTGCTGCGCGGCTGGAAGAGTGGAAAGTGCAGCCTGGCGTGCTCGGCGTCGTGCTCGTCGGCTCGAAAAGCCGTGGCCATAACGACGAGTTGTCCGACGACGATCTTGAGGTGCTGCTCAGCGACGAGGCCTTCGCGCAGCTCGCGCCTTCGAACACTGGCGAGGTCTTCGTCGAGGGCGAGGGCGCTGAGCGTAAGCTGATCTACGATGTTCAGTACACCAGCCTGAGCGGCCTCCTGCGCAAGCCGTCCTCTCACCATGATCTCGACCACTGGCCCTACGAGCGCGCGCAGGTTTTGTTTGACCGCGATGGTCGTGTAAGCGCGGCGGTTGCGGCGGCTGGCAGCATGGACCCGCAGTTTCGGCATACGCGGCTGCTGCACGCCACGATCGATGCATGGGTTGCGCCGCGCCGCGCGGCCAAGACGCTCAAGCGGGGCGCGGATTGCGCCGGACGCATCATCATCGCCAAGGGAGCCAAAGCGCTGTCACGGGTGATCTTCGCGCTGGAAAATCGCTGGGTGCCGCTGGATCACTGGCTGGAGGCCGAGCTGCGCACGCTGGAAGATCCGCAGCAGACCGCGCCGCTGCTTTGTCGGGCCGTCAGCACCGGCGATCCCGCACCGCTGACAGAAGCGCTCAACCGGCTTGAAGATCGCTTGTTTGCCGAGGGCGTGCCGCGCGCCGCCGATCGCATACCGCTCTTCTACGAACTGGTACACGTTTCGCGGGCCGAGGAGCGCTCGATTCACGGCCTGAACTAGCCCGAGAAGCGTTGATTTGTGGCGCGAAATCTGCTTAAATTGAGATAACACTGGACCTTTTGTACATACACATCTTGTGTGTATCCGAGCGATGCAGCCGGGCGGTAATTCCTGGCCTATAAGTGCGCTTTCAAGCACATATAAGTTAAGCGTGATTGCCGCCGGTCATATCGGTTGGTACACTACAGACTATTGAACGCCATGACCTAACCAGAGATTCGTGACGTTCTTTTATTACGTATTATGGATAAGCGAACGGCTGATCGATTCACGAAAATTGCCGCCATCGTCCTGATTATCATTTTGGTCTTGTCAGTTGTCCTCGTCGCCATCGCTCCGTCGTAAGCAGCGGGCGCTACCGTAAGAGATTTCGCATGCCTCACCGTGACTTTCCCCAGTATGGCCCAATTCAGCGTCGGCGAGGTGGCTCGCGGCCACGACCGCTGACTACGCCGATCCAAGAAGACGCCTACACCGGCGCGACAATCCCGATGCGCGCGGCTTCGCGACGTGCAGGTCAGGCACCTGCACCCAACCGCCGACGCTCTGGGCGCGGCTGGTGGTGGAAGCTGCCGCTGATGCTGTCGGTGCTGCTGGTTGGCGCGGGCTTCGCCGGTCTGGCCTGGCTCGATCGTGAGTACACCAACCGGATCTATCCCAATGTCGCGCTGCAAGGGGTGAACTTGAGCCAGAAAACGCAGGCCGAGGCCAAGGCCGCCGTCGAGCAGAAGTTCGGCTCGTTCCTCAAGCAGCCGATCACGATCACGTACCAGGGCACGACCTGGCAGCCTACGCCCGAAGAGCTAGGCGTGCGCGTCGATGTGGATCGGGCCGTCAACGAGGCGTATAACGCCGGACGCGGCAATGGTTTGGTCGAAAATCTACAGCAGGTCGGCACGATCTACCAGGAAGGCCTGGATCTGCCGCTGCGGGTCTCGATCGATGGCAACGTCCTCAACTCTTATCTCACGGGCATCGTGACCGAGCTTGAGCAGCCGCCGACTGAGGCTACGCTGACGATCGCCGAGGCGCAGGTGCAGACCACCGATAGTGTCAAGGGCCGCATGGCGCTGATCGACGATACGGCCAGCGAGGTTGTGCGCTCGCTGCAAACGCTGCAGCCGCAGACGGTCGCGCTGCGCACACGTGAGCTTGAGCCACGGCTCTCCTCCGACTCGATCGCCGAGGCGCGACGCACGGCTGAGGCTATGCTCGCGTCTCCGCTGGAGCTGGTTTTCAACGAGGCGAGTTACGAGCTGGATCAGGCGACCATCGCCGACATGATCGTGCTGCAGCGGATCGAGACCGATACCGGCAGCGTGCTGAACGCACAGCTCGATCAGACCAAGCTGGAAAAGTGGGCGACCAAGCTGGCCGATAAGATCGGGCGCTCCTCGGTTGAGCCGCGCGTCCACTGGAATGGCGGCAATCTGCGGATCTTCCGCGAAGGTCGTATCGGCTACCGGCTGGACGTCAAGGCCACCGTCGATATGATCAACGGCGCGGTCACGACGATCACCCGCAAGCTGGATCTGCCGGTCGAGGAAGTGCAGCCGCTGGCGACGGCGGAGACGCTTAGCTCGCTCGGCATCACGGAGCTGGTTTCGGTGGGCAAGAGCGACTTCAGCGGCTCGGCGCAGTATCGCATCACTAACATCAAGGCGGGCGTGAACCTGCTGCACGGCATTCTCATCCCGCCGGACGGTGAGTTCTCGTTCAACGAGAACATCGGCGCGATCGACGAGGAGCACGGCTTTGTCGAGGGCTACGCGATCGTCGGCAACCGCACGCAGCTTGAGCCGGGCGGTGGTATCTGCCAGGACTCGACGACGCTGTTCCGCGCCGCGTTCTACGCCGGTCTGCCCTTCACTGACTGGACGCCGCATCGCTTCCGCATCTCGTGGTACGAGAAGTACGATCCGATCGGCATGGACTCCACGATCTTCACCGGCGGCGGCCCTGACCTGCGCTTTGTGAACGATACCGGCAACTGGCTGCTGATCCAGGGCTACGTCAACGACGCCGACGCGTCGGTCACGTTCGCGATGTATGGCACCAAGGTTCCGGGTCGCACGGTCGAGCGCACCGAGCCCAAGATCACGAATCAGACGCCAGCGCCGACCAAGCCGGTGTATGTCGACGATCCCGAGCAGCCGCTGGGCACGTTCAAGCAGACCGACACGGCGCGCGGCGGTATGAACATCGAGATTGTGCGGACGGTCAAGCAGAACGGCGAGGTGGTGCGTACCAACCGGTTCATCACCAAGTTTGAGGCCTGGCCCAACATCTTTGTCAAGAATCCCAAGACGCCGAAGCCGGCCAGCTAAATCTGATTCAAAAGTCACGGGAAGAAAGCGCCAGGATCAAAGCCTGGCGCTTTTGCTTGTGCGGCACAGCTTTACGCGCCGGCTTCTTCTTCTCCCGCGCCGAACTTGCCGATCAGGCCGCGCACAATATCGGTCTGCGACAAAATGCCGACCGGCATCATGCGATCCGAGACAAAGCGCCCGCCATCGTGGGTCTCGACAACCACCAGGCGATGGATTTTATGCTCGTTGAGCAGCCGCATCGCGTAGTCCAGCGATTTATGCGGCGCGCAGGAGATCACATCGCGAGTCATGTAGTCGTTGACAGCGCTCTGCATGACTTCAGGATTGGCGGTGCTTTCTTGCCAGGCGCGCAGCAGGTCGGTCTGCGAGATCACGCCGACCATGTGGCCGGAGTGGTCGACCACGACCAGCGCGCTGATGCGATTGTCGCGCAGCGTATCGATCGCCCCGGAAAGCGGCGCTTCTTCGGAGATTGTGATCACTGAGGTCTTCATCACATCCGAGACATGTAGTGCTTCCATGCTCATTCCTTTCGCTAAGTTTCCGTATGATACTCGAAATCGGCGGCCACGCGCGCGGACGAACCCTGGCGCAAAGAAAGTAGCAATTTCCTTGCATCGCGCGTGCCAAAAAATGTTATAATAAAACTTGAAACTTATTCAAGAAATAGGAGCATATCAATGGCGATCCAGGGGATAGATCAGTCGTTGGATTTTTATCTGTTCGACGAGTTGCTGACCGACGATGAGCGGAACATCCGCGATCGTGTGCGAGCGTTTTGCGATGAAGAAGTCACGCCGATCATCAATCCCTACTGGGAGCGCGGCGAGTTTCCGTTCGAGCTGATCCCCAAGCTGGCGCAGCTTAACATCGCCGGCGGCCCGATCCAGGGCTACGGCTGCCCCGGCATGTCGAGCGTAGCGGCTGGCCTGATCGGCATGGAGCTTTCGCGCGGCGACGGCAGCATCTGCACCTTCTTCGGCGTGACCAGCGGCCTGGCGATGAGCTCGATCTACTACTGCGGCTCGGAAGAGCAGCGCCAGCAGTGGCTGCCCGCGCTGGCGCGCATGGACAAGATCGGCGCGTTTGGTCTGACCGAGCCCTGGATTGGATCGGATGCCGCCCACCTGCAGACGCGCGCCACCCGCGTCGGCGATCGCTATGTGCTCAACGGTGCCAAGCGCTGGATCGGCAATGCCACGTTCGCGGATGTGACCGTGATCTGGGCGCGCAACGAGGAGACCAACCAGGTCAACGGCTTCCTGGTCGAGAAAGGCACGCCCGGCTTCGATGCTAAGGTGATCGAGGGCAAGATCGCCAAGCGCTCGGTGCTCAACGCCGACATCACGCTCAAGAACTGCGAGATCCCCGAGAGCGCCCGGCTGGTGAACTCCAACTCGTTCAAAGATACCGCGAACGTGCTCAAGAATACGCGCTACGGCGTAGCCTGGGAGGCCGTCGGTCATGCGGCGGCGGCCTTCGAGATCGCCCGCGACTATGCGCTGAAACGCCAGCAGTTTGGCCGTCCGATCGCCGGCTTCCAGCTGATCCAGCAGAAGCTGGTCTTTATGCTCAGCGAGTTGACCGCGATGCAGCTGGTGAGCTGGCGGCTTTCCAGGCTGCGCGACGAGGGCAAGATGACCGAGGGCCAGGCCTCGCTGGCCAAGCAGAGCAACGCCGCGCGCGCCCGTCAGGTTGTGGCGCTGGGCCGCGAGATCCTGGGCGGCAACGGCATTCTGCTGGAAAATCACATGGCGCGGCACTTCGCCGACATGGAAGCCGTCTACACCTACGAGGGCTCCAACGAGGTCAACACGCTCGTCGTGGGCCGCGAGATCACCGGCATTCAGGCGTTTGCATAAATAGAATGGAGAACCTAGAATCAAGAACCAAGAGGATTGGTGCTAGGTGCTAGGTTCTTAGTTCTTGGTTCTTCCCTCTTGCGTGTGCAAAGGAGCACGTATGTCGTATACAATCAATCGAGTTGTGGTCATTGGTGCCGGAACGATGGGCGGCGGCATCGCCGCGCTGGTCGCCGGTACCGGCATCCCCGTCACGCTGCTCGACATTCCCACCAAGGAGCTGAGCCCCGAGGACGCCGCCAAAGGCCTGACGCTGGCCTCGCCCGAGGTCAAGAATCGCGTTGTGAAAAGCCTGTGGGATCGTCAGCTCAAAGCTAAGCCCGCCGCGCTCTTCAGCCCCGAGGCCGCCAATCTGGTGAAGCTCGGCAACCTGGAAGACGACTTCGAGGCCGTGCGCCACGCCGACTGGATCATCGAGGTGATCGTCGAGCAGCTTGAGCCCAAGCGCGAGCTGATGGCGCGCATCGACGAGATTCGCAAGCCCAACGCGATCGTTTCAAGCAACACGTCGGGCATTCCGATTGCGCAGATCGCCGAGGGCCGCAGCGCTGAGTTCCGCGCGCATTTCCTGGGCACGCACTTCTTCAACCCGCCGCGCTACCTCAAGCTGCTGGAAGTGATTCCCACGCCCGAGACGCAGCCCGAGGTCGTCGCGTTTATGCGCGAGTGGGGCGCGAAACATCTGGGCAAAGGCGTGGTGATCGCCAAGGATCGCCCGAACTTCATCGCCAACCGCATCGGGACGTACGCCGGTCAGGTGCGCATGCTCTACGCGCTGGAGAACGGCTACTCGATCGAAGAGGTTGATACGCTCTCCGGGCCGCTGATCGGCAATCCCAAGACCGCGACCTTCCGGCTGGCGGATCTGGTCGGCCTGGATGTGCTGGCACACGTCACGTCGAATCTGTACAAGGCGATCCCCGAAGACGAGAGCCGCGAGTCGTTCCGGCTGCCCGAGGTGCTGACCAAGCTGATCGAGGCTAAAGCGCTGGGCAACAAAACCGGCGCCGGCTTCTACAAAAAGGTCAAGGGCGCGGGCGGCAGCGAGTTTCATTCGCTCAACCCGCAGACCGGCGAGTACGAAGCGCCGAAAAAGCCGCGCTTCGAGCTGGTTGGGCAGGTGCGCAAGATCGAGGATCTGAGCGAGCGGCTGCGGGCGATCTTCGCTCACGGTGCCGGCGATCGCGCGGGCGACTATATCATCAACACCACACTACCGACGCTAGCCTACGCCGCGCGCCGTGTGCCCGAGGTCGCCAACAGTTTGCGTGACATCGACAACGCGATGCGCTGGGGCTTCAACGCCGAGCAAGGGCCGTTCGAGATCTGGGACTCGCTTGGAGTAGCTGCCACC